>JBEDDU010000105.1:0-3535 GCA_041176065.1 Verrucomicrobiota bacterium
TGCTGAAGAACCTCATCGACACCTCGCCCATCCGCCCGGACCGCATCCCGAACGGCGTCGACATGGTCTGCATCCGCGAGCTCACCGGCGGCCTCTACTTCGGACCGAAGTCCACCAAGGAGATCGACGGCGGCGACATCGAAGCCATCGACACCATGGTCTACCGCAAGTCGGAGATCGAACGCATCACCGACGTCGCCATCGCCACCGCGCGCGCCCGTCGCAAGCACATCACCCTCGTCGACAAGGCCAACGTCCTCCAGACCTCCGTCCTCTGGCGCAAGGTCGTCGCCGAACGCATCAAGGCCGTCGCGCCGGACATCACCCTCGCCGTGATGTACATCGACAACGCCGCGATGCAGCTCGTCCTCAAGCCCGCCCAGTTCGACGTGCTCCTCACCGAGAACATGTTCGGCGACATCCTCTCCGACGAGATGGCCGTCATCTGCGGCTCCCTCGGCATGATGGCCTCCGCCTCCCTCGGCGCGAACCGCAACCGTCATGGCCTCGGCTACGGTCTCTACGAGCCCTCCGGCGGCACCGCCCCGGACATCGCCGGCCAGGACAAGGCCAACCCGTGCGCCCAGATCCTTTCCGCCGCCCTGATGCTCCGCCACTCCTTCGGCCTCGAAGCCGAAGCGAAGGCCATCGAGCTCGCGGTCGAGAAGACCATCGCCGAAGGCATCCGCACCGCGGACATCGCCGGCGGCGGCAAGGCCGTGGGCACCAAGGCCATGGGCGCGGCGATCCTCGCCCGACTCTGATCGTGGACGAAGCGGAACGACAGCGCGCGGCCGAACGACGTCGGGAGGCCGTGTGCAGTCCGTTCATGCGCATCGCGCGCTTCCCGGTCGACGTCGCCCGCGAGCTGCTCGACGCCGGTTACTACCGCGTCGACCAGCTGGCCGGACGCTCGCCCGAATCCCTGCTCACCGAGATCGCGGCCCGCAACAAGGCCAAGCTCCCGGCGCATTTCCTGCCCTCGCTGCGCATGGCGGTCTACTTCGCGGAATCCGACAGCCCGGACCCGAAGAAGCTCTTCCTGGATCAGTGGCAGTAAGCTCGGCCAAGCCGAGCTTACAGAGTATCGAGTTCCGAGTATCGAGTATAGGGATAGCACTCCCCCGATACTCCATACTCTATTGAGCGCACCCGCAGTTTGCGTTTACGGGCAGTTAGGGTTTAGGTACATGCATGGTTCCCACCGTCGTCGTCCCCGTCATGACCTTGGGCAACTGCGTGTTCCTGCCGCAGCAGCTGCTGCCGCTGCGCATCTTCGAGCCGCGCTACCGCAAGATGCTGAAGGAGACCCTCGCCGGCAGCCGCATGTTCGCGATCTCGCAGCTGGACCAAGACAGCCTCTCGCCGGACAACGATGAACCGCCCTGCCCGTTCACGTGCGTGGGCCGCATCGTCGGACACGTCGAACTCGAGGACGGCACCTCGCACATCGTCCTCGAAGGCCTGCGCCGCGCGCGTGTGATCAAGGTGAAGCGCAAGACGCCCTACCCGCAGCTCGAGATCGCGCCGGTCGTCGACGAAGCCTCGACCGACCTTGCGGGCTGCACGCGCGACATCGCCCGCGTCCTCGCCTTCGCCGAGAACATCGTCGGCGAGCTCGGCGAAGAAGCCGCCCCCTTGATGCAGCGTCTGCGCAACCTGGCGAACCTGCCCGGCGCCCTAGCCGACGCCGCCGCCGGACACCTCGTGGCCGACCCCGACACCCGCCGCGCCTTGCTGGAATGTCTCTCCCAGGATCAGCGTATCAAGGCCGTGGCCGACGAACTCGCCCGCCTCGACGCCCAGCGGAAGCTGGATGAGCAGGCCGGGGGCGAAGAGACGCAGGGGTTGAACTAAAGTCGGTATCGAGGGCAGGAGGGCCAGATGACCGGAGGACCAGAGGATGTAAACATTCCTTCGAGCGTAGTTTATAACTTAACTCATTGTTAATGAATAATTAAAATCTAATCATCCTCTAGTCCTCTAGTCCTCTTGCCCTCCTGCCCTCCGGTCCTCTATTAACGCCTCTTTCTTCTTGCGGATTAGACTCATTCTAACTGATTAGGCGGTTAGAATGATTCAAAATCTCACTGAACACGACCGGGAGCAGCTGCAAGAAGCCCTAGGTAAGAGCGGCCAGAAGGTCACCCCCCAGCGCGAAGCCGTCTTCACCGTCCTCCTCGCCCAGCGCGACCACCCGACGGTCGACGAGGTCTTCCAGCGCGCCCGCGAGGTCATGCCCGGCTTGTCCCTCGCCACCGTCTACAACTGCCTCGAGACCTTCGTCGGCTGCGGACTCGTCCGCCAGGTCAACCACGAGCGCGAGTCCACCCGTTACTGCCCCAACCTGGCCCCGCACGCGCACTTCCGCGACAAGGCCACCGGCCGCGTCCACGACATCGAGCTCCCGCCCGAAGTCCTGAAGAGCCTCCGCTCGATCCTCCCGCCCGGCTTCGATTCCGAAGTCATCGAGATCAGCTTCCACGGCCGCGCCCAGTCCGGCGAACCGACCTCCAACTAAGACCTTCCTTCCACCATGTCCGACTCGCTCGTCATCAAGAACCTCAACGCCTCCATCGGCGACCGCCCGATCCTGAAGGATTTCTCCCTCACGGTCCCGAAGGGCGAAGTGCACGCCATCATGGGGCCTAACGGCACCGGCAAGAGCACGCTCTCCAAGGTCCTCGCCGGCCATCCCGACTACTCCGTGCAGTCCGGCGAAGCCTTCCTCGACGGCGAACAGATCCTCGGCCTCGAGCCCGACGTCGTCGCCCGCGCCGGTCTCTTCCTCGCCTTCCAGTACCCGAGCGAGATCCCCGGCGTGACCATCGCCAACTTCATCCGCGCCGCGCTCGTCGCCCGCCAGGCCAAGGGCGCGCCCTTCGACGCCAAGGCCTACTACGCCGAGCTCTACGCCAAGATGGACGCCCTCAAGATGGACCGGAAGTTCACCTCCCGCTTCGTCAACGAAGGCTTCTCCGGCGGCGAGAAGAAGCGCTGCGAGATCCTCCAGATGATGATGCTGAAGCCCAAGTACGCCGTCCTCGACGAGACCGACTCCGGCCTCGACATCGACGCGCTCCGCATCGTCTCCGAAGGCGTCAACACCATGCGCGGCCCGGACGCCGGCTTCCTCGTCATCACCCACTACCAGCGCCTGCTCGAATACATCGTCCCCGACCGCGTCCACATCATGTGGGACGGCCGCATCGTGCACAGCGGCGGCAAGGAGCTCGCCCTCGAACTCGAGGAGAAGGGCTACGACTGGGTGAAGAAGGACCTCGCGCACGCCTGACGACCATGGCCGACATCGACGACAACCTCGCCCAGCGCGAAGCGATCGAGATCGATCGCTCGAAGGGCGATTTCAGATACGAGGAGAACTACGCGTTCGACGCGGGCATCGGCCTCACTCCCTCGACCATCGACTACATCGCCAAGGTCAAGGGCGAGGAGGAGTGGATCCGCGAGTTCCGCCAGAAGTCCCTCAAGATCTTCCAGGAGATGCCGATGCCCACGCACTGGGCCACGGCCG
>JBEDDU010000106.1:0-2831 GCA_041176065.1 Verrucomicrobiota bacterium
GTGAGCGCGCCTGGAAGGGTGTCGACCTCTCGTCCGCCACGGCTGCATGGGAGAAGCTCGCCGCCGAAGCCGACCCGGTCCTTGCGCTCAACGCGCATTCGACCCTGCTGGCCATGCGCACCGCCAAGGCGGGCGACCAGCCCTTCGCCGCCCAGCACGCCAAGCACTACGCTCCCGAGGCCGTCGTCGCGGAGGCCCGTCAGGACGTCTTGGCCCGGCTCATCGAACGCGAGCTCACCACGCCGCTCGTGCGTCGCAACAACTCCCTGGCCAAGTTCGGCAACCACACCGGATTCATCGCCGCCGAGGAAGCCTGCGAAGCCGCGATCCTGAAGCTGGCGGGCGAACCGCGCGGCCAGCGCGTGCGTCTGGCGATCGCCTCCGCGCTCCCGCACCTGTCCGTCGAAGTGCGTTCGCTGGTCGCCCAGCATCTCCTTCGCTATGATCAGGACAGCACGGATCATAACCTGCCGTTGCTCGTCTGGACCGGCATCCGTGAGCTCCCGGCCGCCGACCTGATCGCCTGCGCGCACGTCAGTCGCATCCCGAAGGTCACCAAGCTCATCGCCCGGCGTATCGCGGAAGGCGCGGACAAGCAGCCGGATGCTTTGAACGAACTGCTCACAAGCGCGGCGCGGATGCCGGACGGTCAGGCCGAGATCGTCGCCGGCATCGCCGAAGCGCTCAAAGGCTGGCGCAAAGCGCCCAAGCCCGCCGCCTGGGAGGCCTTCGTCGCCACCATTCCGAAGGCTGACGCCGCTGCCCAGGATCAGGCACGTCAGCTCAACGTCATCTTCGGCGACGGTCAGGCCCTCGATGAGATCCGCAAGATCGCCCTCGACGACAACGCGCTCATGGAGCAGCGCAGGGCCGCCTTGCTTTCGCTCATCGAAGCCAAGGACAAGCAGCTCAAGCAGGTCTGCGAGAAGCTCATCTATGTGAAAGGCGTGAACATGGAAGCCATCCAGGGCCTCACCCAGTTCGACCAGGACGGCGTCGCCCAGCGGATCATCGACCGCTACCTGCAGTTCTATCCGCATGAGCGTCCGCAGGCCATCATGGCGCTCGTTTCCCGTCCGCGCTTCGCGGCCACGCTCTTGGCTGCGGTCGAAGCCGGCAAGATTCCCAAGGCGGACTTCGGACCGGCGGCCGCGCGTCAGGTGCGCGTGTTCAATGACGCCAAGCTCAACGCGCTGCTCAGCAAGGTCTGGGGCGAGACGCGTGAGACCTCGGCCGACAAGCTCAAGCTCGTCGCCGAGCTGAAGGCGCGCCACGCGCCCGAATCATTGGCCAAGGCCGATCTCGGCAAGGGCAGGGCGCTTTACGCCGGCGTGTGCGGGCAGTGTCACAAGCTTTACGGCGAAGGCGGCGCGCTCGGACCTGACCTCACCGGCAGCGGCCGTCACGACATCAACTACCTCATCGAGAACATCGTCGACCCGAGCGCCGTCGTGGACGCCGCGTATTATCTCAACAGCCTCACGCTGAAAGACGGACGCGTGCTCAGCGGCATCGTCGGCGCGCAGAGCGAACGCACGCTCACGCTGCGTTCGGTCGGACAGGAGACCGTGATCGACAAGCAGGACATCGCCAAGCGCGACACCATGCCCATCTCGCTCATGCCGGAAGGGCTCCTGCAGGCCTTCACCGCGGAGCAGCAGCGCGACCTCCTCGCCTACCTGATGGGCAATTCCCAGGTCCCGCTGGCGAAGTAAGGACGCCTCAGGGGCGTCCGGCGGAGCCGATGAGGAAGAGCAGCCCCAGGAAGAACTGGCCGAGGTCGTAGAGCGGTTCGGGGATGGTGGCGAGGGTGACGAGGATCATAAGGATGATATGATACCTAGGTCCGGCCCCCTGCCGTTAATCGATAAACCTGATAGGGGGTATCGGTCGGACGGGGTCGGAGGTTGCCAGTCCCGGAAAGCCGGCAAGGATGTCCGGGCCTCCGGTCATGAACGTCCATCACCTCGAGTTGTTCTACTACGTGGCCAAGCACCAAGGGATCAGCGCCGCGGTCCGGCACATCCCTTACGGCATCCAGCAACCGGCCGTCAGCGGCCAGATGGCCGCGTTGGAGTCGAACCTCGGCGTACGTCTCTTCGAGCGCGTACCGTTCCGCCTGACCGCGCCTGGGCGAAAGCTCTTCGCCCAGATCGAGCCGTTCTTCTCCGGGCTCGACGGCCTCGAGGCCCAGTTGCGCGACGCCGACCGTCCGGAGCTCCGCCTCGGCGCCTCGGAGCTTGTCCTCCGGCTGCACATCCCGACCGTCACCCAGCGCCTGCGTTCCCGTCATCCGAAGCTGCAGCTCAGCCTCACGCCGGGATATCAGGTGCAGTTCGAGACCTGGCTGCGCGAAGGCGTCATCGACCTCGCGATCGTCCCGCTCGAGGCGAGCACGCAAGGTCGTCAAAGCCAGCTGCGCCTCGCCCGCGTCCCGCTCGTCCTGCTCGTGCCGAAGAAGTCGCGCTGGAAGCACGCCGCCGAACTCTGGAAGCAGAAGAAGATCGACGAACCCCTCGTCGGCCTGCCGGCGGGCTCGAGCGTCACACGGGGTTTCCATAAGGAACTCCGCCGCCGCGGGGTCAAGTGGCCGCAGTCGGTCGAAGCACCCTCGATGGAGATGGTCACCGGGCACGTCGCCGCCGGCGTCGGACTCGGCGTGAACCTCGCCATCGCGGAAGCCATCGCCGACCCCGGCGTGCGCGTGCTGCCGCTCGAAGGCTTTGCGCCCATGGAGATCGGACTGCGCTGGACCGGCGTCCTCACGCCGTTGCTGCGCGACGCGATCCTCGAGCTTCAGCGCTACACGCGCGAGACCTGGCCGGATTGGG
>JBEDDU010000107.1:0-3146 GCA_041176065.1 Verrucomicrobiota bacterium
TCACCAAGCCGGCCACCCCGCCTCCCGGCGCCGCTCCGGCTCCAGCCGCCGCCGTCGCCCCGGTCGCTCCGGTCCTGGCCGCCAAGCCGGCCACCACCTTGCCCGCCTCGGCCCAGTCGGCCCGCCCCGTGCCTCGTGAGGCCGCCAAGTCCTTCGTCATCGAGAACGACCACCTCAAGGTGACGCTCACCGACCGGGGCGGCGCCATCCGCGAGATCCGGCTGAAGAAGGAATTCGCCGATGTCTCCAAGCAGGGCGTCGTGGTCTTCAACGCCGACAATGACGAGGCGGCGCTCGCGCTCGCCGTGAAGAACCCGGCGACCGGCAAGCTTGAGACGGTCCTGTCCGAGTTCGTCGTCCAGCCGGGCGCTTCGGCGGAGACCATCACCCTCGTCGGCGGACTCGCCGACGGCACCCGCATCGAGCGCACCTTCTCGCTGGCCGCCAAGGCCGGCGCCGCCGTCGAGCCTTACTCGCTCGGCTTCGTCACCAAGGTCGTCCCGCCCGCCGGCAAGCCCGCCGCCGCGGTCTGGGTCTCGACCGGCTGCTGGCAGCCGACCGTGGGCGACTCCGCCAACCAGTTCCTCTCCGTGCTCGCCTACGACGGCGAGGACCTCACCCGCGTCGGCCTCGACGTGTTCACCGACTCCAGCGGTTTCTTCGGCCTCGGCGCGCACAAGGCCCAGGCCGACCACGCCGTCGCCTCCGTGGCCAAGCCGCTGCTCTGGGTCGCCTCCGGCAACCAGTTCTTCTCCTCGATCCTGCATCCGGCCGACGCCACCGCCCGCGGCGCCCGCACCGAAGTGCTCGTCCTCCCCGTCAGCCTCGGCGACGGCAAGCGTGGCCTGCAGGCCTTCGCCGCGTGGGAGCCCGTCCCGGCGGCCGACCTTTCCCGCACGCTCGCCGGCGAGTTCTTCGTCGGCCCCAAGGAATACGCCCGCGTCGCCGCGCTGCCCGACGGCCAGGTCGCCGTGCTGCAGTTCTCGAAGCTCCTCGGTTTCATCTCCTTCGGCGCCGTCTGCAAGCTGCTCCTCGCGGTCCTCGGCGGCGTGCACTGGCTGCTCGCGTGGAGCGGCGCCTGGTCCTGGGGCTGGGCGATCGTGGCGCTGACCTGCCTCATCAAGGTCATCACCTGGCCGCTCACCTCGATCCAGATGAAGGCCGCGAAGAAGATGCAGAAGTTCGCCAAGCCCATGCAGGACATCCGCGAGAAGCATAAGGACAACCCTGAGAAGATGCAGAAGGAACTCATGAAGCTCTACACCGAGAACAAGATCAACCCGTTCGCCGGCTGCCTCCCGATCCTCATCCAGATGCCGATCTTCTTCGGCCTCTACACCGCGTTCCAGACCACCGTCGAGCTGCGCCTGCATTCGTTCCTCTGGATCGCCGACCTCTCGGCCCCGGACACCGTCTTCCATCTCGGCGGCTTCCCCGTGAACCTGCTCCCCGTCCTCATGGGCGTCACCATGTGGCTCTCGATGCGCATGAGCCCGCAGCCTTCCGGCGACGGTTCCCAGAAGACGATCTTCCTGATGATGACGCTGCTGTTCCCCGTCATCTGCTACCCGATGGCCTCGGCCCTCACGCTCTACATGACGATCCAGAACCTGTTGACGATGCTCCAGACCTGGCTTACCAAGGACGAACCGGACGTCGAGGTGATTGCGCCCGCGCCGAAGAAGGTCAAAGGCTGATTTTCCAACCCCCATCCCATCATGTCTGGTCATAGCAAGTGGCACACGACGAAGCGGCACAAGGCCGTCATTGACGCCAAGCGCGGCAAGATCTTCTCCGTCCTCGCGAAGGAAATCACCCTCGCGGCGCGCGCCGGCGGCGGCAACCCCGAGTCCAACGCCCGCCTCCGCACGTTGATGGACAAGGCCCGCGCGGCCAACATGCCGTCGGACAACATCAAGCGCGCCGTCCAGAAGGGCACCGGCGAGATCCCCGGCGTCACCTACGAAGAGATCGTCTACGAAGGCTACGCCCCCGGCGGCGTCGGCCTGATCGTCGAAGTCACCACCGACAACAAGAACCGCGCCGCGGCCGAAGTCCGCCAGGCCTTCAACGACAACGGCGGCAACATGGCCCAGACCGGCGCCGTGTCCCATAGCTTCCAGAAGCGCGGCCAGTTCCTCATCGGCGCCTCCCAGGTCGGCGAAGACGCCCTGATGGAGCTCGTCCTCGAGGCCGGCGCCGAAGACGTCATCAATAACGGCGACCACTTCGAGGTGCTTTCCCCGATCGCGGCTTTCGACGCCATCTCCAAGGCCCTGCAGGAGAAGTCCATCAAGCCGGAGTCCGCCGAGCTGTCTTACATCTCCAGCATCCCGGTCCCCGTCGGCGACGCCGCCGTGGCCAAGCAGGTGATGGAACTCATCGACGCCCTCGAAGCCCTGGACGACGTCAAGGCCGTCCACGGCAACCAGGAGATCGACGAGAAGCTGCTGTCGTAAGGAAGCGGGACATCTTCCTGCGCTTTACGGCTTCACTGTCCGGCCGCTCCGGGTAGCGTGGCTTCGTGTCTCCTCCTCGTCGCCAGTCAGGCAGTGCTTCCTCCGGGGTCCGGACGGCGGCGCGCGCCGTCATCCTGCGTGGCGATGAGATCCTGGCGGTGCGGATCCGCACCGAGGAGGGTGAGTTCCTCGTGCTGCCCGGCGGCGGCCAGAACCACGGCGAGACGCTGAGGGATACCGTCCGACGCGAGGTCTTCGAGGAGCTCGGCCTGCGGGTCGTCCCGCAAGGGCTCGTCTATCTCCGGGAGTATGTCGGCAAGAACCACGCCATGCACCGCATCCACGGTCACTTCCATCAGGTCGAGGCCGTCTTCCATTGCCTTTGCGACGACCTCGGACCCATCGGGGAAGGCAGGGAACGCGACCGCCGCCAGGTGGGTTTCGAGTGGCTGCCCTTGGCGCGGCTGGCCGATTACCCCCTTTCGCCCAAGGGCTTGGGTGAGGTCATCGCCAAGGCTTTGCAGGACGGAAAAGCGACCTATCTCGGGGACGTGCATTGAAGGCTTGCCAGAGGGTGGTCCGCTCCCTTTGTTCACTTTCCTCTTTATTGGGGGTATAGCTCAGTTGGTTAGAGCGCCTGATTGACATTCAGGAGGTCGATGGTTCAAGTCCATCTACTCCCACCAC
>JBEDDU010000108.1:0-4458 GCA_041176065.1 Verrucomicrobiota bacterium
TCTCCCTCGCCGCCCTCACCGCCGCGGAACCTCGTCCGCTGATCATCGCGCATCGCGGCGCGAGCGGCTACCTGCCGGAGCACACGCTCGCGGCCAAGGCCCTGGCCTACGGGCAAGGCGCTGACTACCTCGAGCAGGACGTGGTCTTGAGCAAAGACGGTGTGCCGGTGATCTTCCACGACACGCACATCGACACCACGACGGATGTCGCGAAGAAGTTCCCGGGACGTCAGCGGGCGGACGGACGGTTCTACGCGCTCGACTTCACGGTGGCCGAACTAAAGCAGCTCAACCTCACCGAGCGCTTCAACCCCAAGACCGGCAAGGCCGCCTTCCCTCGCCGCTTCCCCGTCGGCGTGGGCTCGTTCTCGGTCGTGACGCTCGAGGAAGAGATCCAGTTCATCCAACAACTCAACCGCTCGACCGGACGGAACGTCGGCATCTACCCCGAACTCAAGGCGCCGGCGTGGCATCACAAGGAAGGTCGTGACCTCGCTGGTATGGTCCTGCCGATCCTGCGTCGCTATGGCTACGACGCCAAAGATTCCGCCTGCTTCGTGCAGTGCTTCGAGTTGGCCGAGATCAAACGCCTCCGCGGCGAACTCGCCTGGAAGGGCAAGCTCATCATGCTCCTGGGCGGCAAAGGCCAAGGCCCCGGCGATACCGACTTCACTTACCTGCAGACCGACGCCGGCCTGGCTGATCTCGCCAAGCTCGTCGACGGCATCGGCCCGCCCCTCGGCAGTTACGTCACCGGCAAATCGCCCGCCGAACGCAAGGTCACCGACCTCGCCGCCCGCGCCCGCAAGGCCGGCCTGCTCTCGCACCCCTACACCCTCCGCGCGGACGAGTTGCCCAAGTGCGTCACTTCCGTCGACGAACTCCTCCGCGTCCTCTTCGACGAAGCCAAGGTCGACGGCCTCTTCACCGACTTCCCCGACCTGGTCAAAAGGTAGGGTCGGGACCGCGTCACGACCTAGCTGCATCTTAGGTAGGGTCGAGCATCCCTGCTCGACCGCGGCCAGCCAAGGATGGTCGGCCCTACCCTTCAGCCGTAAGGACGTTCCCGCAGATCAAGCCCTTCGCCCCAGTGCTCCTTGAGCAGCTGCTTCCAGCGGACAGTCTGTTCAGCGCTCAGGCCGAGGCTTTCGTCCTCAAGGATGCTCTTCTCGTCGAAGCCCCCGTAGCTGCCATCAGGCTTCTTCCGACTCTCGTATCGGAAAAGACGGATAGGAAAGCGCGCGTGCTCGCGGCCAAGGATCACCCACCAGACTTGGCCCCACGTGAGCCGGTGGTCGAAATGCTCCGACGCCTCGCTCCAGGTAAGAGCGGCGAGGCTGCTCATTCCGCGGCGTACCCGATTTTCGATCCTGAGCCACTTGGCGGCGGGCTCGCGGGTCTTGATGGCTTGGGCTAAGGCCGGAAGGGACTTCTCCAGATCCACCGAGAAGATATGGCCGATGACGAAGGCACGGCCGTCCGGCAGCTTCAACAAGGGCCCTTGGATGGTGAAGCCGAACTCGGCGGCCACGGCCAGGATCCAGCTCGCATAACAATCCGAAAGCGCCTGCGCCTGCTGGACGCCGTGGCGGAGACGGGAGTTTTCGCCGACCAGCTTCGCCTGCGCGTCCTCGGCCTGACCTTCCGCGCGCGCACAGGCGTGGTTGCTGTCGCTCAGCAGTTCTTCCAAGTGGGCGATCTCTTCATCCTTCTCCTCCAGGCTCGCGAGTTTGTCCCGGAACTCCTTATCGCCCAGCTGGGCCACGCTGACCAGACGGGCCAGCTCCTCATGCAGTTCGTCGGCCTTGATTCTGCCTGGCTTGAGATGTTTGCGGGCCGCCGTGACGATGGCCTTCCGCGCCCGATCCAGATTTCGTGCCGCCTTGCGCTCCAAGGACGGGATCTTGGACTTACGGACGAAGACGACGCCGTCCACCGAAGAGCCTGGGCCGCGCTCGATGTGGCTCGAGTCAACCGTGAAGCCCAGCTCGTCGAGAAAGTCGCGCAACTCCGCATTACTGCCGCGATCCGGGACGGTCACATAAGATGAAGGCTCGAGCCCTATCTTCTCAGCCTGACCGGCAAGGAATTCGTGGTCCGTGATCAGGTCATCGACCCAGGCGGGCAGGTTATCGACGAGGTCGTCGTCCGCGCCTACCACCAGATAGGCGGGGTTATTGCATAGCGCCTCCAATCCGTCCTGATCCGCGTCTTCGTCGTGGTTATCGTAATCCGGGAACTCACCGTCGTGGAAGCCGTTCGGGCCAATGGAGAAACTCATGATGGAGATACTCTGCCAGGCCGTACTCCGCTGTCCACCGGCCTACTTGTCATAATCTGACATAGCAACCGTTGGCCGGACGACCCGTTTGGTCAGAGCTCGGACGCCACCTTCGATTGGCCGTCCAGGCAGAGATCCACGACCTGCTTGCAGCGGAGGAATTCGGCCTCGAGCGGAAGCCCGGGAAACCTCTGGCCGAGAGCGGAGGCGCTGAAGTCCGCCCCATGCGGTCCGCGTGGGCCATAGTTCGCCGAAGGATGGCGCTTCCGCATCGCGACGACGAAGGCCTGCATGCCGCCCGGAGGCGCCTCCATGAAGAGATTCTCTGTCCCCGAAGAGAGGGTGAATTCCGACGGCGTGTCTTCCGTGTGGACCTCCAACTGGTAGAGGCGGTTATTCGTGATGAAGCTGAGCTGCACACCGCCGCCCTCATCCGCCGAGCGCATCAGCTCCGTCGGATAGAGCCTACGCACCACGGTGGCCAGTTCCTCGGGAAGATCGGGCATGCGCGTCACTCGCTCTTCCTCCGTTGCATCGCATAACAAGCCTTGGTGCCGAGGTTCACGACGAACGTGGTGGCCTTGAGGCGGTCCATCTGATCGATCATGACCGAAGAAGGGACCATGAGGCAGGGGCCTTCTCCCTGGCAGGCGACGAGCTTGGCGTAATCGGTGAAGACCAGCACAGCAGTGGTGCCGTCCGATTGTTCACGCAGACACCCGAAGCTCATCGGCCGATGGCCCGGCTCAGCCTCGTAATCAGGCTGACCGGAAGCACCGTGCTCACCTCGCACGAAGACCTTGGTCTTTCCGTGCACGATCTCGTCGAGGAGCAGCTGGCTCGTCTGCTCATGATCGCAGCCGTCAGCGAACTCCACCAGCAGCGACAGACGGGAGGGAGCCACCTCTTCCGAAGGGGCCTGCGGCTGCGGCAACGGCTTGGCCTCCCGGAAAGAGGCCGAAGGATCGAGAGGCTCGCCGGCCTCGCATCGGGCGTAGATCTGCGCCCCGCGCCGGGCGGCGAGGTCAAGGTTCTCCGCGGAAAGGTTCTTCACCAACGGGTCCACGCGATCGAGCGCCGTCCGATAACCATAGGCGGCCGCGACCAGCATCCAAGCGCAGCATTCCACGGGGTTCTTCGGAATCTCATCGGAGTCATCGAACAAGTCGCCGACGTTATACAGGGCCTCGGGCTCCTTCTTCGCCGCCCCGGCGAGATACCACTTCATCGCCAGACGATGGTTCTTCGGCACCCCTTCGCCGTAGTAGTAACGCACCCCCATGCTGGACTGCGCATGCGCGTGCCCGAGATCCGCCGCCCGCAGCAGCCATTCGACCGCTTGCGGGATATCCTGCGGGATCTCTTTGCCCCGACGATAACGCTGGGCCAGGTGATACATCGCATCCGGATCGCCGGACGCCGCGCCGGCCTGCAGTTCGGGCACCGTGGACCGATACCATTTATCCGGATCGCTCATTTAAACGCCCTCCCCTGTTTCTTCGACCGGGGGACCGATGACCCACGGAAGGATCGCCTGTCAGCTGAGGGAGCATTCTCCATCCCGACAGCCTGTCTTGCCATTAAGACGAATCAATAGGGTTATTGTAGAATAAGCATAAGAGTGGAGGGCTGAATTGAGGACTACGTTGAGGACAGAATGGAGGGCTGCATTGAACTGGACTAGAGCCAGGCCGCTGAATGGTGGCCGCAGGTAGGGTCGGGACCGCGTCACGACATAGCTGTCTCGAGGTAGGGGCAGCACCGCGTGCTGCCCTAGGTAGGGATAACCGGCCCGGTCATCCTCGGGCGTGCGGGCCGCACGCCCCTACCCGACCCAACCGTTCGCCGCAGGGCGAACCAAGGTAGGGGCACGATTCATCGTGCCCTCCCTAACAATCGGAGGGCGCGGCAAAGCCACGCCCCTACCTTCGGCCGCCCTGCGGCGGCCAGCCTCCACCTTTGCACTTTTGCACGCGGCTCCGCTGCGTCCTATACTCCATACTCGATACTCCATACTCTCGTCGCGGCTACGCCGCGACGTAGTCGACGACCAACGCCTTCTCCAGGACGTCAGGCAGCATCTTCACAAACTCCTGATGCGCGGGCTCGTGGAGATAGCATTTCTCGAGGGCTTCCTTGGAAGCGAAGGTCAGCGTGAAGACATGGGTGAAGCCCTG
>JBEDDU010000109.1:0-4782 GCA_041176065.1 Verrucomicrobiota bacterium
CAAATAGGCTTGATTCATTTCCTCCATTGGTTTGATACTGCCGACGCTATGAAACACATCCTCCCGATCGTTACCCTCACGACCCTTGCTGCCGCTGCCTCTGCCCAGAGCGCCGCTGCCGCTGGTCTCTCCTATAACCGCGCTGGTGTTAACTACAACACCGACGCCGCCGCTGGCGACAACGGCTACTCCCTCTCGGTCGAAGCCCTCGTCGGCTCCTCGAACGTCTGGGTCGGCGCCAACGCCGATCTCAACAACGCCGGCGCTGACAGCGTCTCCGTTGGTTACCTCTTCAAGAACGTCGTCGCCGGCATCGACGCCACCGCCTTCGTTGCCTCCAACGACGGCTACGGCATCACCCTCCGTCGCTCCCTGAACGAAGTCGTCGCCGGTCTCGAAGGCCGCATCGTCTGGTCTCAGAACGCCGGTTCCGTCAGCGTCGACTCCTTCGTCTACGAGCTCGCCTACAACATCGGCTCGAAGTACCAGGTCGCCGTCTCGATCGCCGACACCGAGAACAGCGCCAACGAGACCTCCGTCTCGGTTCGCTACAACTTCTAATCTTCGGATTAGAGGCTGACCTAAGGGCCCCGGCAACGGGGCCCTTTTTGTTGGCTGAGTAGTCAAGCGGGTGACGAATAAGCGACAAAGACGCACTTTTTTGTTGTTTTTTGAAATCTGCTGCCTACAAACGACCCCGCATATGAAGCACATCCTCCCGATCCTCACCCTCACGACCCTCGCTGCCGCTGCCTCCGCGCAGAGCGCCGCTGGTCTCTCCTACAACCGCGCTGGCCTCAGCTACAACACCGACGCCGCCGCTGGCGACAACGGCTACTCCGTCTCCGTCGAAGCCCTCGTTGGCTCCTCGAACGTCTGGGTCGGTGCCTCCGCTGACCTCAACACCGCCGGTGCTGACAGCGTCTCCGTGGGCTACCTCTTCAAGAACGTCGTCGCCGGCATCGACGCCACCGCCTTCGTTGGCTCCAACGACGGCTACGGCATCATTGCCCGCCGCTCCCTGAACGAAGTCGTCGCCGGTCTCGAAGGCCGCGTCGTCTGGTCCCAGGAAGGTGGCTCCAACGACAACTCCTTCGTCTACGAGCTCGCCTACAACATCGGCTCGAAGTACCAGGTCGCCGTCTCGATCGCTGACGCCAACGGCGTTGCCGAAGAGACCTCCGTCACCGTCCGCTACAACTTCTAATCTTCGGATTAGAGGCTGAACCTAAGGGCCCCGGCAACGGGGCCCTTTTTGTTGTCCGAGTATCCCGATGGTGGTCCTTACTTGGCTTCGACGTGGACGGTGACGCGCATCTCGCGGTCGCCTCCACCCCAATAACTGCCGCTTACCGGGGTGGCGTCGCGATAGTCCCGCCCCACCGCCGAGGCCACATAGGCCTCATGGATGACCTTCCGGTTCGTCGGATCGACGCCCAGCCAGCCATAGCCCGGCAACCAGATCTCGCACCAAGCGTGGGAGGCATGGCTGCCGATGACGTCGCCGCGCTTGGCGTCGTAGACGTAGCCGCAGACATAACGGGCGGGGATGCCGATCGACCGGCAGAGGGCCAGCAGGAGATGGGCGTAATCTTGGCAGACGCCCTGGGGGTTGGCGAAGAATTCCTCGGTGTTCGTGCCGATATGCGTGGCGCCAGGTACATACCGGCAGGTCGCATGGATGTAGTCCATGAGGCCGATGATGACGGAAAAGAGGTCTCCCCGGTCTTTCTCGACGTCCACGGCGGCCCGCCAGATACCCGGCGTGATGCGGACCGGACCGTCGGAAAGCAGGTAGGGTTGGAAGGTCTCGATGACTTCTTCGGACCTGACTGCGGCCAGCGGGATATCCGTCGGCACGGCGGAAACCGGCGTCGCGAGGGTCTCGACGACGCTGGAGACGTCGATCACGAGCTCCTTATGCGGTTCCTCGACCTCGAAGAGGTGCACCGGGTTGCGATAAAGGTCCGGATAACGGCGCATGCGCACCGCCGGCAGCACGCGGACGAGGTGCAGTCCGAGCTTCTGGCGTAGGTTGGTCAGGGGCGTGACGCGGAGCTCGTTGGTGTTGTTGCGGACGGGCAGGGCGTAGCGGTATTCGGTGCGGTGCAGGATACGGAGCTTCATGGTCGCGGCGCGTGCCTACTGCTGCTGTTGCTGCTGCTGTTCGCGTTGCCAGTCGGAGAGGGAATCGGGACGGGTTCCGCGGGGGAAATGTCGGTCCACTTCCCCCGGCAGGAGCACGTAACTCTCGAAGACCGCCTGGCCGGCGGCGTTGAGCTGCACCTGAAGTTCGTCGATGTAGGCGTGGAGCCCGCGGGCCATGACTTCCGGGGGGCCGGCGAAGCTCAGCTTGGCCAGCAAGGCCCCGGTGATCTTCTCGCAATTGTTGGAATAGCGTCCGGTCGGCGTCCCGGAGATGTCATGCAGGACCTCGTCGGCCCGGCGGATGCAGTGGCGCACCGAGCGAGGGAACTCGTTGGAGAACAACAGCAGGTCGACGACGCCCTCGACGCTGATCTCGCCGCCGTGGACGCGACGGTAGCCGGCGTGGGCGCTGCAGGCGCGCAGGACCGCGCCCCATTGCAGGGATTCCAAGGCCGAATCGACCGGCGAAGGCTGGGTCTGGGAGCGGATGTCGAGGAAGCGGCTCGTCATGTCGGCCCGTTCGAGCAGGCGGCCCAGCTGGAGGAAATTCCAGCCCTCGTCGCGGGTCAGCGTGGCGTCGGTGATGCCATCGAAGAGCATCGAGGAGGAGATGATCTTCTCGTAATAGGCCTGCGGGAAGCGTTCGAGCAGCTCCAGGCCCTCGGCGGAGGTCACGAAGAGGTTGAGCGCGTTGATCTCGGACCACATCTCGTCCGAGATCTTGTCGCGGACGGAGCGGGCGTTCTCACGGGCCTGCCGGATGCAGGAAAGGATCGAGTCGGGGTTGCGCAGGTCGAGCGTCAGGAACCGGGCCACGTCGCCCATCTGGGGGTTCGGATAAAGGGAGCGGAAGGCGCCCTCCATGGCGGTGGCCGCCAGCACCGGCGTCCAGTACTCCTGCGCGCTGCCTCGTCCCAGCGTCTCGTCGTCGAGGAGCATCTCCTCGGAGACGCGCACGAGACGGGCCAGGTTTTCGGCCCGTTCCATCTGTCGGGCCATCCAGTATTGGTGGTCGGCCACCCTTGAGAGCATCATCGTCGTCGGTCAGGCCGCGAGGACCCATGTGTCTTTGCTACCGCCGCCCTGCGACGAGTTGACCACGAGCGAACCGCGGGTGAGGGCGACGCGGGTGAGGCCGCCGGGGAGCACCTTGACCGAGTCGCCCCACAGGACGAAGGGGCGGAGGTCGACGTGGCGTCCTTCGAGGCCGCCGTCGACGAGGGTCGGGTGCTGCGAGAAATTGACCACGGGCTGGGCGATGTAGTTGCGCGGATGGCGGGAGACCTTGTCGTGGAACTCGTCCAGCTGGGCCTTGGTCGCGACGGGCCCGATGAGCATGCCGTAGCCGCCGCTCTCGTTGGCGGCCTTCACGACGAGCTTGGGCAGGTTCTCGAGGATGTATTTCTTGTCGGCTTCGCGCCAGGCGAGGTAGGTCGGCACCTGGTCGAGGATGGGCTCCTGGCAGAGGTAGTAGCGGATCATGTCCGGCACGTAGGCGTAGGTCACCTTGTCGTCGGCCACGCCCGTGCCGATGGCGTTGGCGAGCGCCACGTTGCCGCGGCGGACGGCGTCGACGAGCCCCGGGACGCCGAGGCAGGAGTCCTTGCGGAAGACCTGCGGATCCAGGAAGTCGTCGTCGATGCGGCGGTAGATCACGTCGACCTGGCGCAGCCCCCGCGTGGTCCGCATGTAGACGAAGCCGTCCAGCGCGATGAGGTCGCGGCCTTCGACGATCTCGATGCTCATCTGACGGGCCAGGAAGGAGTGTTCGAAGTAGGCGCTGTTATGGACGCCCGGGGTCAGCAGGACGACGTTGGGGTTGGGGTTCTCGCGCGGGGCGACGTGCCGGAGCGTGGCGAGGAGGTCGGCCGGATAGGTGTCGACCGGGCGGACGCCGCTGGCGCCGAAGAGCTGCGGGAAGACGCGCTTCATCGCGGCGCGGTTCTCGAGCACGTAGGAAACCCCGGAAGGGCAGCGGCCGTTGTCTTCCAGGACCAGGTAGCGGCCGTCGCGGTCGCGGATGAGGTCTGTTCCGCAGACATGGATATAAGCGTCCTTGGGCACCGAGACGCCCACGAATTCCGGACGATAATGCGAGGCGCCGAAGACGACCTCGGGCGGGATGATGCCGTCCTTGATGATGCGCTGCTCGTGGTAGACGTCGTAAAGGAAGAGGTTCAGGGCCGTGATGCGCTGGACCAGGCCGGCCTCGATGTGCTCCCATTCCGCCGCCGGGATGACCCGCGGGAACGGATCGAAGGGGAAGACCCGTTCGGTGCCCTGTTCATCGCCGTAGACCGTGAAAGTGATGCCTTGCTTGAGGAAGAGCAGCTCGAGGCTCCGTAGTTTCTGGCTGAGCTCATCATTGCCGAGTCCGGAGAGTTTCTCGGCGACGTTACGGTAGTAAGGACGGATCTGGCCGTGCTCATCGACGAGTTCGTCGAAGAGGTTGGCGCCTCTGTAGTCGGTCAGGATCATGCCTAGAAGTAAGCAAGACCCCTGCCATCCGTGGGATGGCGGTCCGATGGTCAAAAAACTCGGGCGCGGAGGACTAACTTAGGCACCGGCTGCCAAAAACAGGCAGCTCAGAGCCCTTCGCGGTCCGGCCGGCCCTTGGGCGGGGTCGGGTTGAGG
>JBEDDU010000110.1:0-4828 GCA_041176065.1 Verrucomicrobiota bacterium
TCTTCATCGCGGCGGCCTTCGTGGTCTCGACCGTCACGGACAACGCCAAGAAGGACCCCAACCAGTTCGCGACCGGCGCGGGCGGCGGTTCCGGCGGCGAGCGCGTCAAGAACACCCAGCATAAGATCAAGCCGAAGAACGTGAAGTCGCTGGCCAAGACCACGACCCGCATCACTTCCAAGAGCGCCTCGGCCTCCATCGCGCTCCCGGACATGCCGAATTCGGCGTCGGCTTCCTCGATGATCTCCGGCGCGATGGCCGGCGGTTCTTCCAAGGGCTTCGGCGGCGGTTCCGGCGGCGGCATCGGCACCGGCCGCGGCATGGGCTCCGGCGGCGGCAAGAACTTCGTCGCGAAGCCGGTCATGGGGGCGAACATCTTCTCCCAGCGCCTGGCGGTCTATTTCGACGCCTCGGCCTCCATGCTTCCCTATCTCGAGCGCGTCGAGGCGGAGATCCGCGACAAGTTCCCGGACGCCGACGTGTACCTCAGCAACGGCGTGTTCATCGACGTCCATGACAACGAGATCGTCGGCGGCGAGAAGTTCAAGGGCACGCCCTACCTCAACCGCGCGACGGGCTCGGGCTCCAAGAAGAACGCCAAGGGCGAGCTGATCGCGACCGAGACCAACCCCGCCAAGCTCACCAGCCAGGGGCGTAATATCTACAAGAAATACGCCCAGAACTTCAAGACGGGCTCCGTCGGGGGTTGGGTCGACATCCTCAAGGATGACCGCACGTACGACGCGCTGATCATCTTCTCCGACTTCGAGGACGGCGTCCGCCAGATCCGCACCAAGGCGATCGGCAACGTGCCCGCTTACAAGCCGGACAAGGGCATGCGCCCCGACCCGCCCGTCGTGTTCTCCGACCGCACCAATCAGGGCGGCGGCTTCGCGCGCTCGGTGACCCTCATCGCCAACGGCGGCGCTTCCGGCCAGAAGGTCGTCCAGTGCAAGGACACTTCCGGCCTCATCGTCGGCATGGTCGCCCTCGGCGCCGGCATCCCTCCCGGCACCACGGTGACCGAGATCAAGGAAAACGTCAGCTTCACGATCAGCAAGCCCCTCACCGCGATGGCTACTGGGCGCATCACCTGCAACAACGGCGGCGACAAGCGTTTCCCCGAGGAGCGCAAATGGGAGGACGAGTGGGAGAAGGCCTTCGCCGGCGCCCGCGAGAACAAAGGGCCCCGCCTCTATTGCATCAGCACCTCGCGCGCCTACGGCAACAAGCCCGGCACGATCTTCCAGCGCTGCGTCTCGGCCTCCGAAGGCAGCGCCATCCTCGTGAAGTTCGGCAACGCCAAGAAGGGGGCCAACACCCTCAACGACCTCCACAACTACAACGATCTGTACGTCGGCATGCCCGTCAGCGGACGCGGCATCCCCGACGGCGCCGTCATCGCGGCGATGCCGACCTTCAAGAACATCGTCGACCCCGAGGATCCGGAGAAGAAGCGCATGAAGCGGGTCGTCGACAAGCAGCTCGCGCTCTCCGTGCCGCTCACCGAGGACTCGCTCAACGGGGTCTTCGCCTTCACGCCCCTCATCCAGGCGGTCGGCACCCTCGCCAAGGACTCCAAGACGATCGAAGACGTCTCCGGTTCCGTCGACCTGCGTTCCGGCATGGTCATCCAGGACAATCGTTTCCCGGTCGGCACCAAGGTCGTCGCGGTGACCCCGAACAAGACCTCGCCGGGCTTTTTCACCGTCGAGATGTCCGCCCCGGCCAACGCAGCGGCTCCGAACAGCGTCCTGCGCTTCCGTCCTGCCGGTTCCGCCGCCTCGAGCAACCGCTCCGGCGCGCCTGCCCGCTGAGCGGCTCGCGCTGCGGTCTGCGCCCCTCGCGGCCTCCGGGTCGTCGAGGGGCGTCTGTTTACGAGGTTCGTCGGCTTGAGGGCTTCACCTCACCGTCTGTTTTATCGCTGATATCCGGTCACGCGGCGCATAGGCTGTGCGCACCCCATGAAACTATCTCGTATCATCGCGACCGTCGCCTTCACCTTGCTGACCGGTTTCGCGCATGCGGCGAAAGTCGGCGAGCTTCCTGCCACGACGACATCCGCCCCGCGCATCGCGGTCTACCTAGATTGCTCGAACTCGATGGCTCCCTACCTGCCGGCGGTCGAGGCCGAGGTGCGTAAGCAGTTCCCTGACGCCGATGTCTTCAGTGTTCCGGCGATCAAGGTCTGGGTCGATGGTGCTGCGGTCCGCGGCGGCGGTCTTTCCGGCCTTCCGCATCGTCCTGCGTCCACGGGCCCGCGCGTCTCGGTCGACGCTAGCCGGATGACGCCGGTGGGCCGCGAGATCCTCTCGCGCTATGCCGGCAACTTCGAAGTCGGTTCGGTCGGCGCCTGGGTTGATATCCTGCGCCGCGAAAAGCGCTACGATGCGCTGGTGGTCTTCTCCGATTTCAACGACCAGGTGCTGCAGACCCGCACCGGCGCAGGTACCGTCTACGTCGATGACGCGGCCCAGCGTGCGCTGCCGGAAGCGGAGATCGCCGACACGCGCACCGTCGCGGAGAAGGTCTGGGAAGATTCCTGGGTGGGCTCCTTCGAACTGGCCCAGTCAGGCAAGGGGCCGGTGCTGTATCTTTTCTCCACGCGCCATCCCGCGACGCGCGTGCTCCAGAAGTGCGCCGAGGTCTCGGGCGGAAAGTTCACGCTCGTCGACTGGCTGCGCCCCGACGGACCGCCTCGTCCGGGCAACTGAGGTCCCTTCCTGAGGCCTTCGCAGGGGCGAGGCCTCGGTGATGGCTGATGGTCCACGGCGTTGAGTCCGACGATGGCCCGCTAACCTGCGGGCCATGTCTTTGGACGATCCACTCGTGGCCTCGCGACCGCGCCCTCGTTCCTGGCGTAGCCTGGCTTCGTCGCTGCTGTTCCATGCCTTGCTGGTGGTGCTCGCCTGCTGGGTCGTCCTGCGCACGCCGAGTCGGCCACCCGCCGCGAAGGAGTTCGTCGCCCACGCCGTCGCCGGAGGGAAGTCGGGCGCGCCGGCCTCCATTCACCCGGTCCAGCGAAAGCCCAAGGTCGCGCTGCCGGCGAAGCGCCTGGTCTCGAAGTCGGCGAGCGCGACGCTGGCCCTGCCGCCGATGAAGATGCCGACCCTTGAGTCTGGATTGGGCGGCTTGGCGGCCGGCAAAGGGAAGGGCGGTTTCGGCCGCGGACAAGGTTCGTTCGGCGGCAACGGACTGGGCTCAGGCTTGGGCAATCGCACCGGATTCACCGGTCGTCCGGTGATGGGCGCGTTCATCCGCGCGCAGCGCGTGGCGGTCTACCTCGATTGCTCCGGCTCCATGCGTTCCTATCTGCCGCGCGTCGAAGCCGAGATCCGCAAGCAGTTCCCCGACGCGGATGTCTTCCGCTTCGACGGCGCGCGTGTCGTCGGATTGGGCGACAAGGTCGTCTATGGTCGCAGCTTCCATGGTCAGGCGCCACGCCTGCGCGAAGGGCCCACGCAGACGGTCGTCGAGACCCTGACCCCTGCCGGGCGGATGGTGCAGGCGAAGGTCCGGACGGCTTGCGAGAAAGGCTCCCTCGGCGCTTGGCTCGACCGGTTGCTGGCCGAGCCCTACGACGCCTTGGTGGTGTTCTCGGATTTCCAGGACGGCGTCCGCCTCTACGAGACGAAGAAGGGCGAACCCAAGATGGTCTGGTCCGACAGTTCGTATCATAAGTTCGGCGGGGCGCAGAAAGGGCAGCCGCGCTGGCAGCGCGAGTGGCTGGACGCCTTCGCCCGGGCGCCGCAAGGGCGTGGTCCGCGGCTCTATCTGTTCAGCGTCCAGCAGGAGCCGCAGGACTTCCTGCGGGCCTGCGTGACGGCTTCCGGCGGAGCTTGGACCTCGGTGTCCTGGCTCCGTAAAGGGGGTCGGAAAGCGCCTTGACGGTTGCGCCCCCGGGCCGGACGGCTTGGATGGTCGCATGGCTCCTTTCACGGCGGATTACCGCGCCAACTTCTCCGACACGGACGCCGCCGGCATCGTGCATTTCTCGACGATCTTCTTCTGGGTCGAGGCGACCGAAGAGGCCCTGTTCCGTGAGCTCAAGCTGCCGTTCCTCCGCGCCGAGGGTACCAAACTCACGGGCTTTCCCCGCGTGCGCGTGGAGTGCGACTTCCTTTCGCCGATCTACCGTGATGACGTCGTGACCGTCGCCCTGACGCCGGTCGAAATCGGTGACAAGAAGCTCGTCTGGGGCTTCACCGCCGCCGTCGGCGAACGGGCCGTCGCCAAGGGCGCCCTGACGACCGTCTACGCCTGGCGCGAAGCCCAAGGTCCGATGTCGGCCGCCCTCGTGCCGCTCGACATCAAGACGGCCCTGCAGAAGCACTTCGGCGTGTGATGGTGGAAGCGACGAACCAGTCAGGAGTGGTCTCCCGGTTAGGCTTGGCCATCGTCGTCACCGTTGCCGTGTTCTGGTCAGCCATCACCTTCGTCCCGCCCGGACCACTGCATGCGGATGAAGCCGTCCAGTGGTCCTTGGCCAAGGAGCTGTCGGAGGGCACGCGCTACAGCACGCACCAGGATAAATTCCATGGGCCGACGTTGGCGACCGCCCTGCTCATCACCGCCAAACTGACGGGTACGGCGCCGACGGACATGGACGAACACTACCTGCGTAGCGTCGTCTCGATCTTCCTAGGCCTGATGGCCGCGGCGGCCTTGATCCTGCCGGGCATCGGCAAGGGGCCGCGGTATGCGACGGCCGCCTTCATCGTGCTGACCGGCGGGTGCACCCCGTTCGGCTATTATTTCGTGCAAGAGATGCTCTTGGCGACGGGCTTCGTGTGGGGTGTCGCCTTATGGATGCGCGCCGAAGGGTCGC
>JBEDDU010000111.1:0-3163 GCA_041176065.1 Verrucomicrobiota bacterium
CCGCTGGGTCGAGCCGCCGCACGACGCCGACAACGTCCGGCGCGACGACGGCAACCATCGTAACCTCGTCATCTCGCGCCGTCGCACCGACCGCCACGTGTTCCGCTTCCATGCCGCCGACGTCGATCCGTCCGCCGCGCCGGTCCGGATGGTCTACGAGAGTCCGGAGCTCCTCGAGCTCGGTGACATCCATGCCTCCGAACCGCTCGACGTGCTCGAGCCGGCGGGTGGTTTCGGCGCGACCGTGGGCGCGCGAGCGACCACCTTCCGGGTCTTCGCGCCCCGCGCCCGCGCGGTCGAAGTCTCGTGGCGTCATCCCGCCGGCGGCGGCACGCACCTGCTCACGCTCAAGCCTGAGGGGCAGGGCGCCTGGTCGGCCTCTTGGCCGGAAAACCTCAGCGGCGCGCACTATTGGCTGCAGGTCTCGTCGCCGGAAGACGGCGTCGGCGAACGTTTCGGCGGCGTCAACATCGTCGACCCTTGGGCCCGCGCCGTCGTCGGCCCTGCGCAGGCCGCCGGCCTCGTGATCGGCCCGGAGGCGCTGCGGCCTTTCCAGGACGGCTTCGTCCCGCCCGCGGTCGAGGACCTCGTGATTCTCGAAGGCCATCTGCGCGACCTGCTCGGCCTGGCGGAAGGCGCGCCGGCGGCCGGCGGCTACCGTGACCTCGCCCGCTACGTGCGCTCGCAGGGCAACTACCTGCGCGCCCTCGGCGTGAACGCGATCGAACTGCTGCCGTGCGCGGAGTTCGAGCATGCGGACAAAGGAGAATATCACTGGGGCTACATGCCCGTGAACGCGTTCGGCGTCGCCAATCCTTATGCCTCGGCGCCCGGCGTCGTCGCGATGGAGGAGTTTCGCGATCTCGTGCGCGCGTGCCATGAGGCCGGCCTCGCCGTCATCATGGACGTCGTCCTCAACCATTTCGGTTCGCCCAACGGCCTGGGAGCCATCGACGCGCCGTATTACTACCGCGTGGACCCGCAGGGCAGGCTCACGAACTGGAGCGGCTGCGGCAACGACGTGCGCGCCGAAGCGCCGATGTTCAAACGGCTCGTCCACGCCGCGTTGCGCCACTGGACCGAAGTCCTCGGCGTCGACGGCGTCCGGCTCGACCTGGCGGAACTCCTCGGCACGCCGCTCCTGCGCGAGATCGAGGCCGACTTCCGTTTCCGCGCCCCGCACAAGATCCTGATCGCCGAGCCGTGGAGTTTCCGCGGCCACACCGCGCGCGACCTCGACCATACCACCTGGACGAGCTGGGACGACGCCTTCCGCGAGTTCCTGCCGGCTTACGTGCGCGGGCACGCCAAGGCCGCGGACCTGCTCCATCACGTCGCGGCGTGCGCTTTCCGTCCGTCCGCGCGCCTCCGTTACGCGCAGTCGCACGACGACATGGCGTGGCTGGACCGCATCACCGAGCGCGCCGGCGGAGACGCCCTCGATCCCGCGCCCAACGACGTCCTGCGCACGCGCCTGATGCACGTGGTGCTGCTCTGTTCCGCGGGCGTGCCGATGCTCTGCGCCGGCCAGGATTTCCTCGCGACCAAGCGGGGCGTCAGCAATACGTGGCGCCGAGGGGACCTCAACCGGCTGGACCCTGTCCGGCGCGAGCGTTTCCGCTCCGAACACGAATTCGTCGCCCGCCTGATCGGCTTCCGCCTTTCGGCGGCCGGCGCCGGCCTGCGTCCCCGCGCGGCCGTCTCGCCCGGTTGGATGCAGGTCACGCACCAGCAGGGCGGGGAGGCTTTCGTCGCCGTCCTCAACGCCGACGGCCTGCTCGGTCCCGCGCGGGTGCTCATGGCCTGCAACCCGCATGACCGGGAGGTCACGCTTGCCCTGCCGCGGACGGGTGACTGGACGCCCGTGGTGGTCTCCCCATTCCCGTCCTGCCTGCATGCCCCCGGACCCGTGCCGCGGATCGAGGGGGACCGGGTCGTCCTGCCGCCTTGGGGAGCCGCGGTCTGGTCCGCCGGCTCCTGATTCGCATTCTCGCTTGCCAATGCGGGGCGGCAGGGCCTTTTTCATCCCTTTCCCGTCCGTCCTTCTCCCTTTCTCACACACCATACCATGGCCACCAAAGTAGCTATCAACGGATTCGGCCGCATCGGCCGTCTCGTCTTCCGCGCCCTCGTCGAACAGGGCCACCTCGGCACGACCTTCGACGTCGTCGCCGTCGGCGACATCGTCCCTGCGGACAACCTCGCCTACCTCCTGAAGTATGACTCCACCCAGGGTCGCTTCAACGGCACCGTCTCCTCCAAGAAGTCCTCCCCGGACAAGGCCGAAGACGACGTCCTCGTCGTGAACGGCAAGGAAATCCTCGTCGTTTCCGCCAAGAGCCCGGCCGAACTCCCCTGGGGTAAGCTCGGCGTCCAGGTCGTGATTGAGTCCACCGGCCTCTTCACCGAAGCCGCCAAGGCCAAGGGCCACCTCGAAGCCGGCGCCAAGAAGGTCATCATCTCCGCCCCGGCCAAGGATGAGGACATCACCGTCGTCATCGGCGTCAACGACGACAAGTACGAGTCGTCCAAGCACCACATCATCTCCAACGCCTCCTGCACCACGAACTGCCTCGCGCCGCTCGTCCACGTGCTGCTGAAGGAAGGTTTCGGCGTCGCCGAAGGCCTGATGACCACCGTCCACGCCTACACCGCCACCCAGAAGACCGTCGACGGTCCGTCCAAGAAGGACTGGAAGGGTGGCCGTACCGCCGCCCAGAACATCATCCCGTCCGCCACCGGCGCCGCCCGCGCCGTCGCCCTCGTCCTCCCGGAAGTGAAGGGTAAGCTGACCGGCATGGCCTTCCGCGTGCCGACCCCGACCGTCTCGGTCGTCGACCTCACCGTCAAGACCACCAAGGACACCTCCCTCGCCGAGATCAAGGCCGCCCTCAAGAAGGCGTCCGAGACCTACATGAAGGGTATCCTGGCCTACACCGACGAAGAAGTGGTCTCCTCCGACTTCATCCACGACAAGAGCTCGTCGATCTTCGACGCCGGCTCCTCGATCGAGCTGAACAAGAACTTCTTCAAGCTCATCAGCTGGTACGACAACGAGTGGGGCTACTCCAACCGTGTCGTCGAGTTGCTCGGTAAGGTCACGGCTAAGCTCTAAGTTTAGTCCGACCTACCTGACGACAGGCGACCCTCGGGTCGCCTGTTT
>JBEDDU010000112.1:0-2783 GCA_041176065.1 Verrucomicrobiota bacterium
GCCTTACTTGGCCGGGACGCCCCAGACTTCGGCTTCGATGTAGTCGTTGGAGGGTCCGGCGGAGTTGCCCTTGGAGTGGAAGCGGACGTAGCGGCCCTTGACGGCGGCGACCGGGATCACGCGGCCTTCGTTGGACTCGTAGTAGCAGTAGTCCTTGCCCTTGCCGAAGCCGAGTTCGCCTTCGGAGTCGTTGTTGTAGACGGTGGTCACGCCGGACTTGAAGGAGGAGTCATCGGAGATCTGGACGACGACGTTGAAGTAGACGCGGCGCTCGCGGTGGAAGTGCCAGACGGCGATGGCGCTGATCTCGGCCTGCTTGCCGAGGTCGACCTGGACCCAGTGATGGCCGCGGGGCAGTTCGACTTCGAAGCCTTCTTCGCCGCCCTTGTCGCCGTCGGTCACGTAGGAGAAATCGCCGGCGGCGGCTTCACGCGCGGAGGAAGTGACGTTGCAACCCTTGGCGAGGTTCACGGCGGCGGCCGGGACCTTGGGCAGCTTGCGCGGGGCGGAAGAGACGGGCTCGAGGTTGTTGATCTTCACCGGGCGCGGGGTGCCGAGGGCGACCGACTTAGGCAGCTCAAGCGGGAGCTCCTTGTCCTGGGCCAGGACGAAGACGGGAAGGACGAGCAGGCAGAGGGCGAGGGACTTCATGGGGATACGGTTAAGACAACGGGAAAGGGGCGGAGTTTCAAGACTTCGGGGCTTCCAACGTGCGGACCCGGCGGTGCTTGAGGGGGAAACGCAGGATGACCGTCGTCCCGACGTCCGGGGTGCTCTGGATGTCCACCGTGCCGCCATGGGCGCGGAGGATCCGCAGGAGGATGAGCATGCCGATGCCGCCGCCGGAGGCCTTGGTGGTGTAATAGGCGTCGAAGACGCGGGTGAGCTTGTCGGCCGGGATGCCCACGCCGGTGTCGCGGATCGAAAGCACGACCCACTCGTCGTCGGACGAAAGCTTCACGTGGATGTCGCCGCCGCGGTCCATGGCCTCGAGGGCGTTCTTCATCACGTTGAAGAGCGCCTGCTTGATCTGGTTGCGGTCGCCGAGGATGAGCGGGAGCTCGCCGGGGACGTCGAGCGAGACGCGGACGCCGAGCTGTTCCATCTGCTCGCGCAGGAGGCCGGTGGCCTCGGCGACGACGGCGACGAGATCGGTGTCGGTGAGGTGCGGAGGCGTCTGGCGGACGGCCCCGAGGAAATCGCGCACGATGCCGTCGAGTCGCTTGATCTCGCCCTGGCAGACCTCGGCGGCCTTGCGGACCTTCTCCGCGGCCGGCGAATCGCCGAGTTTGGCGGCCTCGCGCTGGAGCAGCTGGAGGTGGATGCCGATCGCGTTGAGGGGGTTGCCGACCTCGTGGGCGACGCCGGCGGCGAGCGAGACGATCGAGTCGATGCGCTCGCTTTCGACGCGGTCCTCGGTCTGGACGCGTTCCTTGGTGACGTCGCTGAGCACGGCCACGCGGCGGCTGCGCTCGGCGCCCTGCTGCTCGCCGACGCGGGCGAGGTGGAGGGTCAGGAGGCGCGGCTCGGGATAGCGGACCTCGAGTTCGCGGGTAAGGGCGCCGACGGTCTCGGGGAGTTCGAGGGCCATGGCGATGTCGGGCGAGACGCGCCGCAGCTCGGCGCCCGCGACGTCGTCGGGATTGACCCCGAGCAGGCGCACGGCGGAGGCGTTGGCGTATTCGATGGCGCCGTCGTGGGAGAGCACGATCACGCCCTCGCGGAGCGTATCCAGCACCGTCTCCATGAGGTCGCGCTCGCGTTCGAGGCGGCGCGCGAGGATCGCGAGGTTCTGCGCGTCGAGGTCGTCGATGCGGCCGAGGACGCGGTCAAGCGGGCTGAAGCGACGGCGGGCCATGTCAGGGGGTCGGACGCGCCGCGACGAGGCGGGCGATCACGTCGATGAGCTGGCGGGCGACGACGGCCTTGGCGGCCGGGCCGAGGACTTCGCGGAAACCGTTCCGACCGAGGACGATGAGCTTGTTCTCATCGGAGCCGAAGGCGCTGTCGCGGCCGGCGACGGAGTTGGCGGCGATGAGGTCGAGGCCCTTGCGCTCGAGCTTATCGAGGGCGTGGGCTTCGACGTTCTCGGTCTCGGCCGCGAAGCCGACGAGGAACTGGTCGGTGCGACGCTCTTCGGCGAGGGCCGAGACGATGTCAGGCACAGGCTCGAGCTCGACCGTCATCCCCTGACCGTCCTTCTTCATTTTCTGGGGCTCGGTCGTCTTCGGACGCCAGTCGCTGACGGCCGCGGTCATGATGAGCACGTCGCACGGGCCGAACAAGGCGTCGGCCTGGCGGTGCATCTCGGCGGCGGTGACGACCGGGTAGACCATCACGCCCGCCGGTTCAGGCAAGGAGACCGGACCGGCGACGAGGTCGACCGACCAGCCGGCTTCCTTCGCGGCGGCGGCCAAGGCGAAGCCCATCTTGCCCGTCGACGGGTTGCTGATGAAGCGAACCGGATCGAAGAACTCGCGGGTCGGGCCGGCGGTGATGAGGCAGCGGAGGGGCAAAGGCGAGAAGCGGTTGGGGGACTGCGGTTAGCGGTTGGCGGTTAGGCCAAACACTGGAGACACCTTGGCTGAGGATGGGGGCGGAAACAATCCATTTAGGGCTAGGGCTAGGGCCAGAGCTAGGGCCGGGAAAGGCAATGAAAACAATCATTCCCCGGTGGCGGGCAATGATCCCGATGCCTGCACCCGCACCTGATACCCGATGCCCGAGACCTGAAATGCGCTCCCGCTACCCGTCACCCGATTATAAATCCCCAGCTAATCATC
>JBEDDU010000113.1:0-3000 GCA_041176065.1 Verrucomicrobiota bacterium
CCTTGAGCCGGGCGGTGAGCTCGGCCTCGGTCAGGCCGAAGTCGGCGAGGGTCTGGGCCTTGGAGTTCTTGAGCGGCCAGCTGGCGAGGTTGCAGACGGGGTAGATGCCGATCCACGCCTTCACCTTGTCGGGATTACGGAACGCCCAGGTGAGCGTCATCATGCCGCCGCGGCTCTGGCCGAGGAGGATGGGCTTGGGCGAATAGCCGCGCTTCACCATCTCCTCGTAGAACTTCGTGAACTGCGCCGCGCTCTTCGGGGCGCCGCGGACTTCGCCGAGGTCGTAGCCCGCGATGGCGATACCGGCCTGCTGGCAGGCGTCGGCGTAAAGCTTGTGCTGGACGATCGAGACACCGCCCTTGAGCGCCGGCGCATACCAGAGCCAAGGCTTCCCCTCGGCGGGCTTGGACGCCGGATGGATCACGGCCTTATGTCCGTCGACTTCGAAGGTCTCGACGGCGAAGAGCGGTCCGGTGAGCAGCAGGGCGAGGAGAGCGAGGAGTTTTCTCATGAAGGGCTGCGGGTGCTCGCGTTCGGTTCGCCTAGGCGGGTCCTGCGGTGCTCAGCGCGAACGGAAGACTTCGCTGGTCAGGCACTCCACGACGAGGCCGCGGAGGCCGAGGCCTTGCTGCTTCACCTTGTCGTAGATGCGGTCGATCGCGAACTCGTCGGCCGGCTCCATCAGGCGTCCGGTGCCGTAGGCGAGGAACTGGCGGATGAGGTGGCGGGTGAACTGTTCATCGCGCTTGGCATGCAGGATGTCGCGGAAGCCGGCGAAATCCTGATAGGTCTCGCCCGAGGCGAATTCGCCGGTGGTGTCGATCTTCGGCGCCGGACCTTTCTTCGGCTTGGCGTAGGTGGTGCGCGTGCGGCCGATCGGGTCGAAGGCCTCCAGGCTGAAGCCGTAAGGGTCGATCTTGCGATGGCACTCCGCGCACGCGCGGTCGGTGCTGTGCTTGGCGAGACGCTGGCGGATGGTGGTCGTGCCGCTGACGTCGGGTTCGATCGCGGGCACGACGTCGGGAGGAGGCGGCGGTTTGACGCCGAGGATGTTCTCGCTGATCCAGGCGCCGCGGGTGACGGGAGAGGTCTCGACGCCGTTGGCGCTGACGGTCAGCACGGCTGCCATGCCCAGTAGGCCGCCGCGGTGCTTGTTGCCTTGGACGCTGACCTTGCGGAAGCCGTCGGCGAGCCGGAGCGTCTTCTGCTCGGGCAGGTCGTAGAGCTTGGCCAGCTTCTTGTCGACGAAGGTGTGGTCCGCGTGGAGGAACTGGTTCACCGGGCGGTCTTCTTTCAGCATCTCGCGGAAGAAGAGGCGAGCTTCGGTCTTCATGGACGTCGGCAGGTCCTCGGCGTAGTAGGCCCGGTTCGTCTCACGGGGCGGCGGCATGCCGCCGAGATCGCGCAGGTTGAGCCAGCTGTCGAGGAAGCCGTTGATGAAACCGTCGACGCGTCCGTCGGCGAGCATGCGGTCGATCTGCTTCTTCAGCTCCGCGTCACCGGTCAGCTTGCCCGCCGTCGCCGAGGCGGCCAAGGCCTCGTCGGGCGACCTCGCCCAGAGGGCGTAGGCGAGTCGGGTGGCGAGGTCGTGCGGCTGGAGTCGACGGTCTGATTCGGCGGTGACTTCGCTCAGGTAGAGGAAGGAGGGTGAGCAGAGGATCAGCTTGACCGCATCGAGCGCGGCCTGGCGCGGCGGAGCCTTTTCGGCGATCCGCTTATCGTACATCTTGCGGATCGAGGCGCGGTCGGAGTCCTGCAGCGGGCGACGGTAGGCCTTGGTGGCGAAGGCGTAGAGCTGGTCGAGCGCACGGTCCGCCCGGAAGCCGTCCCGGCCGAACACCGCGACCTCCTCGGCGCCGCCCATCGGCTCCGCCAACGGGCCTTGGATGACGATCTCGCTGATGCGGATATGCGGGAGCTTGCCCTCACGGAGGATGTGCGATCGGCCGACCAAGGAGGCGCCGACCGGCGTCGAGAATTCCTTCGGATAGCGCTTGTTGATCGAGATCACCGAGGCGCGGGACTCGTAGGGGCCGTTCGGGAAGATGAAGCGGGGCGTCTGGCCGGCTTCCAGCCAGACCCGGAACTTCAGGCGGGCGGGGGTGTTGTCCGGCACCACGCTGCTGGCGAGCAACGGCTCGATGGCCTGCGGGTAATGGATGTGCCCCTTGGTGACGTCGCCGGGCACGACGCCGAGGATGAACGGCTCGGAGAGGTCGATGCCGAAGATGGCGGGATCGTAGTGGGTGTCGCGGTGCATCGCCGCCGCTTCGACCTCGAGGTCGTAGAGGCCGGAGACCGGCACGCCCTGCTTGAAGTCTTCGATGTGCCCGTAGCCGCCCTGGCGCGTGTCGGTGTTGGGCTGTTCGTAGAGGTTGAGGTAACGGAAATTGAAGGCGGCCTTGTGCGAACCGGTCAGCTCCTCGTACTGCACGAAGTTCTTGTTGAACCGCCAGGTCTTCGGCTCCGTGGGCGGCTTGCCCAGCCGGGCCTCGACGAGGCGGTTGGCGGCCAGGAAGTACTGGTCGACGAGGAAGCCGGAGGTCACGAGCGACTGGCCGATCGTGTCGAGGTGGCGGGCGGTCTTCTCCTTGGGGAAGTCGGCGGTCAGCCCGAGGGTGTCCACGCGCCGGCCGAAGAGGGCCTCCAGCGTGTTCTCATACTCGCGGTTCGAGAGGCGACGCAGGACGGTGCGCGAACCGGTGCTCTGCAGCGAAGCCTGGGCCTGGGCGGTGCCCTCGCGCAGGGCGCGGATCGCCGCAAGGCGTTCTTCGTCGCCAGGCTGGTCGGCCTTCTTCGGCGGCATCTCGCGCAGGGTCAGCTGGTCGATGATGTCACGGGCCTCGATGACCTGCGGCAGCGTCTTCAGCGGCAGCTTGAACTCATGGAAGGAACGGTCGCCCTTATGGACGTCGGCGTCGTGGCATTCGAGGCAGTAACGGCTCAGGAACTGCTCGACCGACTTCGCGGGCGCGTCGGCCGCGGGCGCGGTGGCGGCCG
>JBEDDU010000114.1:0-4277 GCA_041176065.1 Verrucomicrobiota bacterium
GACAAGGACCGGACGCCGTTCTCGCCCGACATCCTGGCCCTCAGCCAGACGATCGAGTATCGCGGCGAACCGACGGCGGTCGTCCTGAAGAAGACGCTTTCGGCGGAGGTCGACAAGGCGGGCAAGCCGATCGTGCAGTGGCTGCCCTACTGCTCGATCCCGGTCGGCCCGAACGACACCGACCTCGCCGTGCTGCTCTTCCCGGACGACAGCCGCGGGATCGCGCAGACGCGCGTCTTCGATTTCAGCCCGGAAGCCTTCCCCTACGGCAGCGTGCAGCTGGTCAACTTCACCTCGGCGAAGATCGCCATGGCCATCGACGGGACGACCGTGGTCGCCAACAGCCGCGGCATGGCCCGCTTCCCCAAGGTGTTCAGCCGTCTCTCGATCTCGACCTTCAAGATGGCGGCGGCCGAAGCCAACGGGGAGCAGAAGATGCTCCGCTCGACGACGATGATCTTCAAACCGACCGCCCGCATCCTGCTCTTCGCCGTGGAGTATCCCGGCGCCGAGGAAGACGGCCGTTACCACACCGAGCTGATCATCGACAACCTGGGCAGCAAACCGCAGGTCGTCGAGGCCCCCGCGCCCGGCCCGAAGGGCAAAGGCGCCCCGGGCGCGAAAGGCAAGAAAGGCGCGCCGCCGCCCCAGCCGGAAGCCCCGCTCTGAGCGATGCGCGCGTGGCTCCTCGCCGGCCTGCTGCCGCTGGTCCCCGCGACCGGTCAGGGCGCCGCGGAGCTGCACGTGAGCCGGGTCGGCGAAGGACCTGATTTCGTCGCCCTGCGCTTCCCGGCGGAACTGCCGGCCCTGCGGATGGAAGCCTTCTTGGATCATCTGATGCCGGCGACGACGTTGCCGGACGCCCCGAGCGCCCGGCTCTTCGGCGAACCGACGGAAGCGGGGCAGCCGCCCCGCGACCTTGGCGACCTCAAGCTGCCGGCGGAAGGCCGGCACCTGCTCCTGCTCAGCCAATCAGGCGACAAGCGCCTCCGCACCAGGCTCCTGCCCTTCGACCGCGAAAGCCTGCCCCTCGGCGGCGTCCAGTTCCTGAACCTCACCTCCCGGAGGATGCGGTGCTCCATCGACGCCGAAGCCGTCGAGCTCGCCCCGGACGAGGTCAAGCGCCTGCCCACCGCCGACGTGAAGCGACGCATCGTCAACCACCGGCTCGAACTGAAGACCAAGGAAGGCTGGAAGGCGGACAGCTCGACCACGCTGATCCTCGGCGCCAACCGCCGCTTCCTGTTCGTGCTCCAGGAGGATCACCCGCGCAGCCCGCTGCGCCGGGAGCTCGTCACGGATTACGATCCGGCGCGCAACCTGGCGCCGCTGACGTCGCCGCCGGTCAGAGCTGAGCCGCCGCCTCCCGATCCGCCAGCCAAGTGACGCGCGGCGCGAAGGCGCGCAGCGTCTGGCCGGGATGGAGCGCAGGCTGGAATTCGCCGCAGGCGATCTCGCGCAAGGCCGCGGCCTTGGCGGCGCCGCCGACGAGCACGACGATGGCCGCGCATTGGGCGAGCCCGGCCTCGGTGATGGTCAGGCGCCAGCCGCGGCCCGGCCATTCGGTGGCGACGAAGCGCGCGGCGGACTTCTGGCCGATCAACGGGCACTTCGGCCAGAGCGAGGCGATGTGGCTGTCGTCGCCGAGGCCGAGCACGCAGAGGTCGAAGGCCTTGGCCGGCGAGCGCGCGGCCCAGGCGGCCTCATAGGCGGCGGCGGCCTCGGCCGGCGCCCGTTCGACCGGCCAAGGGAAGCGACGGGCGGCCGGCACGCCGAGGGCGTCGAGCATGCCGCGGGAGGCGTGGCCGAAATTGGAATCATCGGACGAGAGCGGGACGCAGCGCTCGTCGCTCACGTGCCAGTCGATCCGGGCCAGCGCTTCGGCCGTGAGCGCCCCCGTGCGGACCACCCAGGCGTAGAAGGCCTTGGGCGTGGAGCCGCCGCTGAGGCCGACGGAGGCCGGACCTTGGGCCGCGAGGGCGTTGATGCGACGGGCGAGCTCGGCGAACGATTCCTCGCGGGTGAGGATCTCGACGGTGCCGGCGGAAGTGGCGAGGGAAGACATGGGGCGGAAGATAGAGACTGGGAGGACTGAGTCGAGGACTGCGTTGAGGACTGAATGGAGGGCTGAATAGAGCCGAAGCTGAAAGGTGATTACAGTTGGCGATTAGAGGTAGGGGCGCGATTCATCGTGCACTCCTTCGAGGAGGGCGCGGCGAAGCCACGCCCCTACCCAAGACAGCGGATAGCACGTGGTGCCTTCCCTACCCGAGCATGACCGCAGCATCCTATCCGGTTTCCGGTCTCCCTTTGCATCGGACCTGACCACAGGACAGCACGAGCGGAGGCGATGTCATCGCATCCCTACCTAAACAAGAAGGGCGTCCTCGCGGACGCCCCTCGTTTCTCCGGCCCTCCGGTCAACGGGGCCTCTGGTCCTCCAATCCGGCTTACTGGCAGGCCTCGCAGGTACCGCCGTTGCGCATCGCTTCGATGGAGCAGGCGTTCTTCTCGGCCTCCGTGTATTCCTTCTTCTCGGCCTTGGGAGCCTTCTCGACCGTCGCCTTCTCGATGTTGGAGGCGCCGAGGGTGCGGAGGTAGTAGGTGGTCTTGAGGCCGGTGCGCCAGGCGTACTGGTACATGTGCGAGAGCATCTTCAGGTCCGGGGTCGGGAGGAAGAGGTTGAGCGACTGGGCCTGGTCGATCCACTTCTGGCGGCGGGCGGCGGCGTCGATGAGCCACTTGTTCTCGATGGTGAAGGCGGTCAGGTACTTGTCCTTGATGGCCTGCGGGATCTCGGCGATGTCCTTGAGCTCGCCGTCGAAGTACTTGATCTGCTGCATCATCTCCTGGTTCCACAGGCCGAGCTTCTTGAGGTCGCGGACCAGGTAGCCGTTGAGCTCGGTGAACTCGCCGGACAGGTTGCTCTTCACGAAGAGGTTCTTGTAGGTCGGCTCGATGCAGGGCGAGCTGCCGACGATGTTGGAGATCGTGGCGGTCGGGGCGATCGCGAGGACGTTGGAGTTGCGCATGCCGTGCTTGGCGATCTTGGCGCGGACCGGAGCCCAGTCCATGCGGCCGCCGCGCTTGACCTCGATCGGCTCGCCGCGCTCCTGCTCGAGGAGGTCGACGGTGTCCTGCGGGAGCAGGCCGCGGTCCCACTTGGAGCCCTTGTAGCTGCTGTAGGTGCCGCGTTCGGCGGCGAGGTCGGCGGAGGTCTCGTAGGCGTAGTAGGCCACGGCTTCCATGATCTCGTCGTTGAACTCGACGGCGGCTTCGGAGGCGAAGGAGACGTCGCGGCGGTAGAGGCAGTCCTGGAGGCCCATCACGCCCATGCCGACCGGGCGGTGGCGGAGGTTGGAGACCTCGGCGGCCTTGGTCGGGTAGAAGTTGATGTCGATGACGTTGTCGAGGGCGCGGACGGCGACCGTGACGGTCTCGCGGAGCATCGCATGGTCGATGCTGCCGTCGGCCTTGAGGTGCGAGTCGAGGACGACGGAGCCCAGGTTGCAGACGGCGGTCTCCTCGGCGCTCGTGTTGAGCGTGATCTCCGTGCAGAGGTTGGAGGAGTGGATGACGCCGCAGTGGTCCTGCGGGGAGCGGACGTTGCAAGGGTCCTTGAAGGTGATCCACGGATGGCCGGTCTCGAAGATCATGCCCAGCATCTTCTTCCAGAGCTCGAGGGCGGGGATCTCCTTGCCGAAGATCTCGCCCTTCTTGGCGCGGGCCTCGTAGGCGACGTAGCGCTGCTCGAACTCGGCGCCGAAGGTCTCGTGGAGGTCCGGGGTCTCGTTGGAGAGGAAGAGCGTCCACGGCTGGCGGTTCTTGAGGCGCTTCATGAACAGGTCGGGGATCCAGTTGGCCGTGTTCATGTCGTGGGTGCGGCGGCGGTCATCGCCAGTGTTCTTGCGCAGCTCCAGGAATTCTTCGATGTCCAAGTGCCAAGTTTCCAAGTAGGTGCAGACCGCGCCTTTGCGCTTGCCGCCTTGGTTGACCGCCACGGCCGTGTCGTTGACCACTTTGAGGAAGGGCACCACGCCTTGGGATTCGCCGTTGGTGCCTTTGATGTGGGCGCCCAAGGCGCGCACGCGTGTCCAGTCGTTGCCCAAGCCGCCCGCGAATTTGGACAGCAGGGCGTTTTCTTTGATGGACTCGTATATACCATCCAAATCGTCGGGCACGGTGGTCAGGTAGCAGCTCGAGAGCTGGCTGCGCAGCGTGCCGCTGTTGAACAGCGTGGGGGTCGAGGACATGAAGTCAAAGCTCGAGAGCACTTC
>JBEDDU010000115.1:0-2618 GCA_041176065.1 Verrucomicrobiota bacterium
TCTACAACGCGCTCAACGTCCTGACCGAGCGCGGCATCATCCGACGCATCCAGCCGGCCGACTCGCCGGCCCGATACGAGGACCGCGTGGGCGACAACCATCATCACCTCGTGTGCCGTTCGTGCGGCAAGACGGAGGACGTCTGCTGCGCCGTCGGCGAAGCCCCGTGCCTGCATGCCCACGATCACCGCGGCTTCCGCATCGACGAAGCCGAAGTGATCTACTGGGGCACCTGCCCTGGCTGCCAGCAGAAGAACCGCTCCTGATTTCCCTTTCCCCTCACCACCATGACATCAAGATACCAGACCCTGAAGCTGTTGGCGCTCGCCGCCCTCACGCTGACGTTCACCCCGGGCCAGCTCATGGCCGAAACCACCCCTTCCACTCCAACCAAAAAACCCGACATGTCCGACATCTCCAAATGCCCCGTGATGGGCAACCCCGCCCCCGCTAATCGGCACACCGCCGCCGGCGCCATGACCAACCGTGACTGGTGGCCGAACCAGCTCAACCTGAGCATCCTCCACCAGAATAACGTGCGCGGCAACCCGATGGGTCCCTCGTTCAACTATGCCGAGGAATTCAAGAAGCTCGACCTCGAAGCCCTGCGGAAGGACCTCAAGGCCCTGATGACCGACTCCCAGGAATGGTGGCCGGCCGACTACGGTCACTACGGCCCCTTCTTCATCCGCATGGCCTGGCACTCCGCCGGCACCTACCGCACCACCGACGGCCGCGGCGGCGCCGGTTACGGAACCCTGCGTTTCGCCCCGCTGAACAGCTGGCCGGACAACGCCAACCTCGACAAGGCCCGTCGCCTGCTCTGGCCGATCAAGCAGAAGTACGGCAGCAAGATCTCCTGGGCTGACCTCATGATCCTCACGGGCAACGTCGCCCTCGAAGACATGGGCTTCCCGACCTTCGGCTTCGCCGGCGGCCGCGCCGATGTCTGGGAAGCGCAGGAAGACATCTACTGGGGTCCCGAGACCGAATGGCTCGGCGACAAGCGCTACAAGGGCGACCGCGAACTCGAGCACCCGCTCGGCGCCGTCCAGATGGGCCTGATCTACGTCAACCCCGAAGGCCCCAACGGCAAGGCTGACCCGCTGGCCTCGGCCCGCGACATCCGCGAGACCTTCGCCCGCATGGCCATGAACGACGAGGAAACCGTCGCCCTCATCGCCGGCGGTCACTCCTTCGGCAAGGCCCACGGCGCGGCGACGCCCGTCGGCAACGTCGGACCGGAACCCGAAGGCGCCCCGCTCGAACAGATGGGCCTCGGATGGAAGAACAAGTATGGCAAGGGCAACGGCGCAGACACGATCACCAGCGGCCTCGAAGGCGCCTGGACGAGCACCCCTGCCCGCTGGTCCTACCAGTACCTGACCAACCTCTGGAATTACGAGTGGGTCCTCACCAAGAGCCCGGCCGGCGCCCAGCAGTGGACGCCCAAGGACGGCGCCGGTGCCGGCACCGTGCCCGACGCGCATGACAAGTCGAAGCGTCACGCTCCGATGATGTTCACCACCGACATCGCGCTGAAGATGGATCCGGCCTACGCTAAGATCACCAAGCGCTGGGCCGAGAACCCGAAGGAGTTCGAAGTAGCCTTCGCCAAGGCCTGGTACAAGCTCACCCACCGCGACATGGGTCCCTATGTCCGCGGCCTCGGACCGCTCGTGCCCCCGGCCCAGCTCTGGCAGGATCCGCTCCCGGCCGTCGACCACCCGCTGGTCGATGCGGCTGACGTCGAAGGCCTTAAGCAGGCCGTCCTGGCCACGGGTCTCTCGAACTCGCAGCTCGTCTCGGTCGCCTGGGCTTCCGCCTCGACCTTCCGTGGCAGCGACAAGCGTGGCGGCGCCAACGGCGCCCGCATCCGCCTCGCCCCGCAGAAGGACTGGGAAGTGAACAACCCGGCCGAACTCGCCAAGGTCCTCGCGGCTCTCGAGAAGGTGCAGGCCTCCTTCAACGCCTCCGCCAAGGGCGGCAAGAAGATCTCCATGGCCGATCTGATCGTCCTCGCCGGCAACGCCGGGGTCGAAGCCGCCGCCGCCAAGGCGGGCACGCCGGTCAAGGTGCCCTTCCACCCTGGCCGTACCGACGCCACCCAGGAGATGACCGACGTCGCCTCCGTGGCCGTGCTCGAGCCTAAGCATGACGGCTTCCGGAACTTCCTCGGCCGCAAGCTCGACCGCCCGGCCCCGGAGAACCTCGTCGACCGCGCCCAGCTCCTGACGCTCTCGGCGCCGGAGATGACGGTGCTCGTCGGCGGCATGCGCGCGCTCGACACCACCGTCGGCTTCCCCGGCCTCGGCGTGATGACCAAGCAGCCCGGCGTGCTCACCAACGACTTCTTCGTCAACCTCCTCGACCAGTCCGTGGTCTGGGAGAAGGCGAAGGTCTGCGAGCACTTCTTCGAAGGCCGCGATCGCAAGACCGGCCAGGTCAAGTGGACCGCGACCTCCGTCGACCTCGTCTTCGGCTCCAACTCGCAGCTCCGCGCCCTCGCGGAAGTCTACGCGAGCGCCGACGCCAAGGAGAAGTTCGTGCAGGACTTCGTCGCCGCCTGGACCAAGGTCATGGAGCTCGACCGCTTCGACCTCGCCAAGAAGTAAGCG
>JBEDDU010000116.1:0-5571 GCA_041176065.1 Verrucomicrobiota bacterium
CCGGCGGCGACGAACTCGGCCTTGGACAGCCTTCCGTCCTGGTCCTTGTCGAAGCGGACGAAGCGCGCGGGGGCGTCGGCCTGGTCGGCGATGTGCGGGATGAATTCGGCTTTGCTCAGGAAGCCATCCTTGTCCTGATCCCAGCTCGAGAAGATGGCGGGACGGTCCAGGGTCTTCTTCTGGGAGGAGGGCGCGGATTTCCTGGCCTTGGCCTGGGCGCCTTCCTTGGCGAACTTGTCGCGGGCCGGGCTGGCGGGCAGGGTCTTGGCCCAGGCGAGCGCCTTGGCGGTGAGTTCCTTGACGACTTCAGGGTTCGCGCCGGCGACGTCATGCCTCTCGGCGGCGTCCTTGGGGATGTCGAACAGCTGGGCGCCTTGGCCGTCATGTTTCACGAAGAGTTTCCAAGGTCCGTCGCGGACGCAAAGGGGCGGAGGCATGTAGCCGTCCTCGGGGCCTTGGACGCCGGAGATCCATTCCCAGTAGAGCGGCTGGCGGCGAGGGGTGGCGGCGGCACCGAGCCAGAGGGCGGACTTGTCTTCGCCGTCGGGCGCGAGCGCGGTGGGGATTTTCACGCCGGCGAGGGCGGCGATGGTGGGGAGGAAATCGACGCCTCCGGTGACGGCGGATTCTTCGACGCGTCCCGCCGGGACCTTGCCAGGCCATCGGACGATGCCGAACGTACGGATGCCTCCTTCGTGCATGCTGCGCTTACGGGCCCGGAGCGGGCCGGTGCTGCCGACGCCGGCGTTGGACGCGTTGCCGATGCGGTAGTCTTCCGGACCGTTGTCGCTCGAGAAGAAGATCAGCGTGTCGTTCGTCAGGCCCAGCTGGTCGAGGGCGTCCAGCAGGCGGCCGACCTGGGTGTCGAGGTCGGTGATGGACGCCGCGAACACCTGCATCTGGGAACGGAGGTCCTTGGCCTTGCCGAGGTATTGCTGCATCCAATCGCCGAAGGCGGGGTCGTCCGCCCTGGGCTTCAGGTCGGCGTAGACGGCGAGCTGCTCGGGCGTCGGCTTCAGCAGGGCGTGCGGGACGAGCGTCCAGAGGTTGACGTAGAACGGACGGTCCTTGTTCGCCTGGGCGAAGCGGATGGTCTCGTCGACGATCAGCGCCGTGGAGCGGGCGCGGAAGTAGGGCTCCTTGCCTTCGTCGCCGAGCGAGGGGCCGCTGGAGTTGACGGTCTTGGAGACGTCGAAGCCGTAGGCCTCGGGCGCCGGCGCGCCTGCGCCGCCCCCGAGGTGCCACTTACCGAAATGCGCGGTGGCGTAGCCGGCCTGCTTGAGCAGGTCGGGCAAGGTCGTGACGTCGGCGTCGAGCCAGTCGGGCATCGAGCGGGCGGCGTTCTGGTCATGTGAGGAGAAGTGTCCGTGGATGTGGTGACGCGCCGGGTAATGCGAGGTCATGAAGGCCGCGCGGCTGGGCGAGCAGACCGTGGCGGCGACGTAGAACTGGCGGAGCCAGGTACCTTCCCGGGCGAGGCGGTCGAGGTTAGGGGTCTTGAGGTAAGGGTGGCCGGCGAACTTCGCGTCACCCCAGCCCTGGTCGTCAGTCAGGATGAAGATGACGTTCGGCGGACGCTTCGCCTCGGCGGCGGGGAGGGAGCCGACGATGGAGAACGTGAGGAGTACGGACAGGAGGCGGAGGCTCATCGGGAGGGGGATTCTCGCGGGCGCGGGATGCTTCAGGTGAGGAGTTCCTTGATGACGCGGCGCTCCTCGACGCCGGTGAGGCGTTGGTCGAGGCCTTGGAACTTGAAGGTCAGGCGACGATGATCGATGCCCATCAGGTGGAGGATGGTGGCGTTGAGTTCGCTGAGGTGCACCGGGTCCTTGACCACGTTGTAGCTGAAGTCGTCGGTCTCGCCATAGGAGATGCCCGGCTTAACGCCGGCGCCCGCCATCCACATCGTGAAGCAGCGCGGATGGTGGTCGCGGCCATAGTTGTCCTTGGTGAGGGTACCCTGGGAGTAGACCGTGCGGCCGAACTCGCCGCCCCAGACGACGAGGGTGTCCTCGAGCATGCCGCGGGACTGCAGGTCGAGGAGCAGGCCGGCGCAGGCCTGGTCGGTCTGCTGGCACTGGCGCGCGATGTCCTTGGGGAGGTTGCCGTGCTGGTCCCAGCCACGGTGGAGGATCTGGACGACGCGGACGCCACGTTCGACCATGCGGCGGGCGAGCAGGGCGCTGTGGGCGAACGTGCCGGCTTCCTTCACGTCGGGGCCGTAGAGGTCGAGCGTCGCGGGGGTCTCCTTCGAGAGGTCGGTGAGGTCGGGCACGCTGGCCTGCATGCGGAAGGCCATCTCATACTGCGCCGTACGTGTCAGCGTCTCGGGGTCGCCGAGCTCGCGATGGCCGGCGGCGTTGATCTTCGCGAGGGCGTCGAGGGTCACGCGGCGGTCGGCGGGCGTCACGCCGGGCGGGTTCTGGACGAAGAGGACCGGGTCGCCGCCCGAACGGAGGGCCACGCCCGTGTGGCGCGTCGGCAGGAAGCCGCTGCTCCACATGCGGGTGAAGAGGGCCTGGCCGCCGGCGCTCTTGGGCGTGAGCACGACGAAGGAGGGGAGATCGTCGCTCTCGCTGCCGAGGCCGTAGCTGAGCCAGGAGCCGATGCTCGGTTTGCCCGGGATCTCGCTGCCGGTCATCGCGAAGGTGCACGCCGGGTCATGGTTGATCGCGGTGGTGCTGACGGACTTCATGACCGCGAGCAGGTCGACGACCTTGGCGGTGTGCGGGAGGAGTTCGCTGATCCAGCGGCCGGATTTGCCGTGCTGGGCGAACTTGAACTTGCTCGGCGCGACCGGGAAGCGCGCCTGACCGGAAGTCATGGTGGTGATGCGCTGACCGTTGCGGATGCTCTCCGGCAGGTCCTTGTCGAAGTGCGGCTGGAGCTGCGGCTTGTAATCCCAAAGGTCGAGCTGCGACGGCGCGCCGTTCATGTGCAGGTAGATGATGCGCTTGGCCTTCGGGGCGAAGTGCGGGTAGCCCGCCAGCGGGCGGTGCACGGTGTTAGCGGCGAGAGCGTCGCGGGAGAGCAGGCCGGCGAGGGCCACGCCGCCGACGCCGAGGCCGGCGGTGCCGAGGAAGCTGCGGCGGTTGAGCAGCCGCAGGTGGTCGAGGATCGGGTCGTTCATCGGTTGAGGGTTTCGTCGAGGTTGAGGAGGAGGCCGGCGGTGAGGGTCCAGGCCGCGAGTTCGGGCGCGGGCAGGGCCGGGTCGGGCTTCGAGTCGCCGAAGGTGATCAGCTTGGTGGCGTCTTCCGGCGCCGCGGCGTAGCGGGCGCGGTGCGCCGTCAGGGCTTCCTGCGTGGCCGTGGCCTCGTCGGCCTTCGGACGTCGGCCGACGGCCGTACGCCAGGCGAAGGCGAGACGGGCGGCGTCATCGGCGCCGCCTTCCTTGAGGATGCGCTGCGCGAAGGCGCGGGCGGCCTCGACGTGCTGGACGTCGTTCATCAGGGCGAGCGCCTGCAGCGGGGTGTTGCTACGTTCGCGACGGACGCAGCTGGCTTCGCGGGCCGGGGCGTCGAACGTGCTCATCGAGGGCGGCGGGGCGGTGCGTTTCCAGAAGGTGTAGAGCGAACGGCGGTAGAGCGCCTCGCCGCTGTCGCGGACATACCGGGCGGTGTTGCTGCCGGTGAAGCCGACGGGCTCCCAGACGTTGTCCGGCTGGTAGGGCTTCACGCCCTTGCCGCCCATGCGCGGGTTGAGGAGTCCGGAGACGAAGAGCGCCTGGTCGCGGATGACCTCGGCGTCGAGTCGCGCGCGCGGGCCTCGGGCGAGATAGCGGTTCTCGAAATCCTTGGCGAGCAGCTTGGCCGAGGCGGCGGCGGAGCGACGGTAGGCGGCGCTGGTGACGAGCTGTCGGACGAGCCGCTTCATGTCCCAGCCCTGCTCGCGGAAGTCCACCGCGAGCCAGTCGAGCAGTTCGGGGTGGCTGGGCGGTTCGCTCTGCGAGCCGAAGTCGCCGCTGGTCTTCACCAGGCCGAGGCCGAAGAACTGCTGCCAGAAACGGTTGACCGTCACGCGGGCGGTCAGGGGGTTGGCCGGCGAGAGCAGCCAGTCGGCGAGGTCGCGTCGGTCGTAGGTCTCTTTCTTGGGCAGCGGGTGGAAGGCCGCGGGCACGCCGCGCGACACTGCTTCGCCCGGCTTGTCATATTGGCCGCGGGTCATCACGTACGCCTGACGCGGCTGCGGCAGGTCGGCCATGACGAGCGTCGCCGGGATCATGTCATTGAGGGCCTTCCGGCGGGATTCCTCGGCGAGCTTCGCGGCGCGGAGGCCGTCGAGCTTGTCCTTGCCGCCTTGGAATTCGTTCTCCAGCCACCAGTCGAGCAGGCGCTTCCGCTCGGCGTCGGTCCACTGCGCGGCCTTCTTGCCGCGGACCAGGTTCTGGAGGTCGCCCGGAAGTTCGGCCACGCGGGAGCCCTGTTTCTTCTCGGACCAGAACTTGAAGGACCACTGCACGTCCTTGGCCTCCTCGATGCGATGGCTGATCGCGAGGCGGTCCCAATAGACGGTACCGTCGAACTGCGTGAAGGCGAAGCCGTCGACCTTCATGCCGGGCTTCAGGCCCAGCTTCGCGATGTCGACCTTGAGCTGGGTCCACTTGCCGGGCTCGGGCAGCTTGCCGGCGTTGACCTTCTCCGGCGTGCGGACGCGTCCGAACGGGATCGCGCCTTCTTCGCCCCAGAACGCGCGGTGGTTCCAGCCGCCGACGTGGAACTGGAGCATGATCGACTTGGGCAGGTCGGTGGGTTCGAGGTACACCCAGACGGAGATCACGCCGTTGGGCGGGATGACGAATGAGGCGCCGTTGGCGAAGTAATCCTGGGCGACGCCTTTGGCCGTGCGTTTGAGGGCGCGCTGGCCGCTGTGCACGGGGCCTTGGCCCGCTTCGACGAAGGTCGTGGGGTTGCCGGCGCGCTCGACCTTGGCCTTCTCGGGAAAGGCGTCCTCGAACCAGACCGTCTCGCCGGTACGCACGGGCGGTGGAGGGGTCAGGGTGGCGGGGTCGACGTATTTGAGCGAGGCGATGGCGTCACGGACGGCCTTCTGGTGCGCGGCGATCTTAGCATCGAAGTCCTTGAGGCTCTTCTCCTGTTCGGGGGTGGCCAGCTGCAGCACCGGCGGCGTCAGGAGGATGTTGCCGTCGAAGCCCGGGTCGGCGGCGCTGTAGAAGAACGAGTAGAGGGAGTAGAATTCCTTGGTCGTGACCGGGTCGAACTTGTGGTCGTGGCAGACCGCGCAGCCGGCGGTGAGGCCCATCCAGACGCCCATGGTGGTCTCGGTGCGGTCGACGGCGTAACGGAAGAGCAGCTCATCGTTGATCGAGCCGCCTTCGCTGGTGGTCACGTTGCAGCGGTTGAAGCCGCTGGCGATGCGCTGTTCGCGGGTCGCGTTGGGCTGCAGGTCGCCGGCGAGCTGCCAGGTGGTGAACCGATCGAAGGGCAGGTTGTCGTTGAAGGCCTTCACGACCCAGTCGCGGTAGGGCCACATGCTGCGCTCGTTGTCGAGGTGCAGGCCGTGGGTGTCGGCATAGCGGGCGGCGTCGAGCCAGCCGCGGGCCATGTGCTCGCC
>JBEDDU010000117.1:0-7245 GCA_041176065.1 Verrucomicrobiota bacterium
ATTTCGCGCGCCTCGGCCGCGGTCTTTCGTCCGACGACGAGTCCGCCGCCGAACTCGACGGGAAGATGAACCTCTGGCTGGAATTCCGCCGCAAGTACGGTCCTGGCCCCGAAGCCGTCCGCGAGAAGCGCGAGACGCTCCGTCGCCGGTTGGCCTCGCAGGGCGACGTCGAAGCCCGCGTCGCGAAGCTGAAGGCCGAAGCCGGCAAGGTGGAGAAGGACCTCCGCAAGCAGGCCGAGGCCATCCGCGCGGCCCGCACCAAGGCCGCCGACAAGCTCGCCTCGGCCGCGCGCAAGATGCTCGGCTCGCTCGGCTTCAAGAAGGCCGATCTCCGGATCGAGGTCGCCGTCGCCGAGCTCGGCCCGCATGGCGCCGACGCGGTCCGGTTCCTTTTCTGCCCCAACGCCGGCCAGGACCTCCTGCCGCTCGATCAGATCGCCTCCAGCGGCGAAGCCGCCCGCGTGATGCTCGCCCTCAAGACCGTCCTCGCCGCGGTCGACCGCACCCCGGTGCTGGTCTTCGACGAGGTCGACGCCAATGTCGGCGGTGAGATCGGCGCGCAGGTCGGCCGCGAACTCGCCGCCCTCGGCAAGGGGCACCAGGTCTTCTGCGTGACGCACCTCCCGCAGGTCGCCGCCCTCGGCCATGCCCACCTGGTCGTGACGAAGACGCAGGACGACAAGTCGACGACGGTCGCGATCGCCCCGGTCCACGGTAAGCGCAAGGACCGCGAGTCCGAGCTGGCCCGCATGCTGGGAGACCGCACCAGCAAGGTCGCCCTCTCCCACGCCCGCGAGCTGCTCGACGGCGCGAAGTAAGCTCAGGCTTTCCTGACGAAACGGTCCAGCCGCAGGCGCTGGATCATGCGCAGGCCGATCGCCGCCGCCCACGGCTTCGGCAGGCGCGCGGAGAAGACGGCGAGGAGCTTGTGCTTCCAGCCGGTCACCACGACCGGTCGTGACGCCGCCATGCCGCGCACGGCTTCATCGGCGCATTCGTCCGCGGTCTGACCGCCGAGCCCGGTCGAACTCGCGAAGCCCGCGGCCTTGGAGAAGTTCGTCGAGACCGGGCCGGGGCAGATCGCCACGCAGCGGATGCCATGACGCTTCGCTTCGGCGTCGAGCGCGACGCTCCAGTCGAGGAGGAAGGATTTCGTCGCGGCATACGTCGTCATCAGCGGCGTGGGCTGGAAACCCGCGAGCGAAGCGACGCTCGCCACCTGGCCGCCCCGCGCTTTCAAGTCATCCCACAGCCGTCCGGTGAGTTCGACCGGCGCGCGCACGTTGACGTCGATCATCTTCAACGTGTGATCGACGTCCGGCGCCGGGAACTCCCCGTAGGCCCCGAATCCGCTGTTATTAATCAGTAGCATCCTGCCTTCTCTGGGCATTAGTTTCCGTAATTCGGAGACAACCGACGCGATGTCAGCGGGTTGCGAGAGGTCGCAGGTAAGGTGAGTGAAGTTTAGGGAATTCGGAACCCCTTCCGGAATCGTCCGGGAAAGGTTGAACACGGCCGCCTTGGTCTCAGAATTACTGATACGCGAGAGCATCGCGCGTCCGATTCCGGAAGAAGCCCCTGAAATGATGACCACGGAAAAACTCCTGAAGAAATCATCGACGGTCTTGTTCTTTGACATGGTCGCAGGGTCTCACGTCACCCCCGAAAACACAACACACATGACAAGTGCTCCGATCGTCGTGACCGGGGTCCATCTGGACCTCACCGACGCCCTGAAGGAAACGGTGCGCGCCAAGGTCGAAAGACTGCTGCGCCACAACCCGCGGATCATCCGCGTGCTCGTCGAACTCGTCCACACCCGCTGCAGCGACCATAGTCGCGAATTCGGGGCCCAGATCAGGCTGGAGATCCCCGGCCCGGACATCGTCGTCCGGGAGGAGTCGGACGACCTGTACAAGTCCATCGATATCTTGGTCGATAAGGTCGACCGCCAGCTTCGCCGCCGCCATCGCCTGGACAAGGAGAAGCGGAATCATCCGCACCCGACGGACCTGGGCGACCTGGGACGGGCGGCGTAAGGATAGTACCGGCCGATTGTCGGTGAAGGCTGAATAGTCGGTGAAAGTCGAAGTCGGCAAGGCCTGAAGTCGGTGAAACCACACGGAAAGCCAGCCAGACAGAGAAGAGTAACGGACGGTCAGTCAGGTAACAGACAACGATAGCCAAGACAGTGAGGTAAAAAGTAAGGTACCGGACCCCGGCCGCCGCAAGGTGACCGGGGTCCTCCTTTTGGGGAAGGTCGCCGCCGCCTAAGTTTCTCGCCCTTCGCCCACCGAGGGCTTTTATCTGGCCCATGCGCATTTATTTCATGGGCATCTGCGGCACGGCGATGGGTAACGCCGCCTTGCTGATGCGCGCCTTGGGTCATGAGGTCATGGGATCCGACACGGGCATCTATCCCCCGATGTCTGACCACCTCCGCGGCGCCGGCGTCGACATCCTCGAAGGCTGGTCCGCCGAACGCCTCGCCCGGCTCAAGCCCGACCTGGTCGTGGTCGGTAACGTCGCCTCCCGAGGCCATCCGGAAGTGGAGTGGTTGCTCGAAGCCCGCACCCAGGCTTACGTTTCCCTTCCGGAGCTGCTCCGTACCCGCCTGTTGAACGAACGTCGCAACGTCGTCGTCGCCGGCACGCACGGCAAGACCACCACGACCTGCATGGCCGCGGTGCTCCTCAAGGCCAACGGCGCCGACCCGGGCTGGCTCGTCGGCGGCGTCCCGCGCGACCTGCCTGACTCTTCCCATCCCGGCAAGCAGGGCGGACCTTTCGTCATCGAAGGCGACGAATACGATACGGCGTTCTTCGACAAGCGCAGCAAGTTCATCCAATACCTTCCGCACGTCCTCGCGATCAACAACTGCGAGTTCGACCATGCCGACATCTTCCGCGACCTCGACGACGTCCTCCGCACGTTCTCGCACGTCCTCCGCATCGTCCCGCGCGACGGCGCGATCGTGGCCAACGGCGACGATGCCAATGTCCAGGGCCTCGTGAAGAACGTCGCCTGGGCTCCGGTCATCCGCGTGGGCACGGGCGCGGGCAACGACGCCGTCATCGCCGATTTCCGGGAATCGCCGACGGGGTCGTCTTTCAAGCTCGTCTGGAAGGGCCAGGAGTGGGGCAGGGTGAAGTGGGCCCTGCCGGGCCTCTTCAACGCCCGTAACGCGGCCATGGCGGCCGTCTCCGCCGGCCTGCTGCTCGACGCCCGGGATCCGACCAAGCTCAAGCTTGACGCGCTCAACTCCTTCCAAGGCGTGCAGCGTCGCCAGCAGGTGCTCGTCGACCGCGCCGACCTGACGGTCATCGAAGACTTCGGCCATCACCCGACGGCCCTCGACCTGACGCTCGAATCCCTGCGGGCTCGTTATCCGAAGCATCGCCTCGTGGCCTGCTTCGAGCCGCGCAGCAACACCGCCGCCCGCAAGGTGATGCAGGATGCTTTCCGCGAGGCGCTCAAGAAGGCCGACGAAGTCTTCCTCGCTCCGCCGCATCGGGCCGACAAGCTCGGCGACGAGCGTTTCGACAGCGCCGGCGTCGCCGCCGCGATCACGGCTTACGGCAAGAAGGGCTTCGCTCCGGCGTCGAACGACGCCTTGCTCGCCGAACTCACGTCCGTCGTGAAATCCGACAAGTCCCCGCGTTGCGTCGTCTTCTTCTCGAACGGCGCCTTCGGCGGCATCATCAAGAAATTCGCTCAGGCGGTCTGAACATGGAAGCGTTCATCCGTTCCGGCAAAGCCGTCTGGCTCATGCTGATCGCCGATGTCCTCGCGATTCTCGGCTGGTTCATCGTCAAACTGAACGGTGGCACCGAGATGGCGTTCCCGCTCTTCGGGCTCTCCGGGCTCGTCTTGTGGAACATCCTGTTCTTCTGGTCGCGCGCCCAGCTGAACAAGCAGGCCTGACTTAGCTCAGCAAGCCGAGCGCCTGCTTGGCCTGCGCTGAGTCTTTCGCGATCTGCGCCTGCAAAGCGGCGAGGTCGGAGAACTTCTGTTCGGCGCGAAGGCGACGGACCCAGCGCACACGGACGGTGTCGCCCGTGGTCGGCGCCGTGCCGCGGAGGACGTGGGCTTCCAGCAGCGGGGCGACCGGTCCGCTTTCGACGGTCGGGCGCTGGCCATAGTTGGCGACGGCCGGCAGGGCTTCGCCCTTGAAGATGACTTCGACCGCGTACACGCCGTAGGCGGGCTTCAGTTCAGGTTCCCAGGCGACGTTGAGCGTCGGGAAGCCGATGGTGCGGCCGAGCCTGCGTCCGCCGATGATGGTGCCTTCTGCTTCGTAGGGGCGCAGGAGCATCGCGTTGGCGAGATCGAGTTCGCCGGAAGCGAGGCATTGGCGGATGCGGGAGCTGCTCACGGTCTCGTCGCCCAGCTGGACCGCCGCCACGAGCCTCACGCCGAGTCCTTCAGCCGTGCCGTGCGCGATGAGGGTCTCGCCGTGGCCGGACCGTCCGCGTCCATATTGGAAATTAGAACCCACGTGCAGGGACTTTAGCTGCGGGAAGCTGTGCTTCAGCCACTTCGGGAAGTCGGCGGCTTCGATGCCGGCGTGATTCCGGTCGAACTTCTCGTGATGGATCAGCTGGGCGCCGGCTTCGGTCAGGCGCTCGTCCTTCTGGGCGCGCGTGAAGATCAGCGGGACGGAGGATTCCGGGCGCAGCACCTTGCTCGGGTGCGGGTCGTAGGTGAGCACGCCGACGATCCCCCCGTCCGCCCGGGCGGCCTCGCGGGCGGAGTGCAGCACGGCGCGGTGGCCGAGGTGCACGCCGTCGAAGGCGCCGATGGCGAGATGGAGCGCGGTGCTCATGCGGCGGGCGCGGCTTCGCTCACGGGCACGAGGGCCGCCACGAGCTGTGCGTCGTCCATCGCGCCCAGCTGGGGGAGCGTGTGGCCGCGGGAGAGGTCGAGCTGGCCGGAGCGCGTGCGGCGGAGCATCGAGAGGTGCGCGCCCGGGCCGAGCTTGCGGCCGAGGTCGTAGGCGAGCGTGCGTACGTAGGTGCCCTTCGTGCAACGGACGCGGAAGTTGATCTTGGGACTCTGCCAGGAGAGCAGCTCGAACTCGGAGATGCTGATCGCGCGAGGCTCGCGCACGACCTCGATGCCCTTGCGGGCGAGGTCATACAGCTTCCGGCCGCCGATCTTCTTCGCCGAATGCATCGGCGGGATCTGGGTTTGGTCGCCCAGCATCGAGGCGAGGGCGGCGCGGACCTGGGCTTCGGTGATCTCCGGGACGGGGTTCGTCTCCAGCGTCGCACCTTCGGCGTCCTGGGTGTCGGTCACGACGCCGAGCGTCGCCTCGCCGAGGTATTCCTTGTCCTGGGCCATCAGCTGGTCCGAAGCCTTGGTGGCCTTCCCGACGAGCACGATGAGCAGGCCGGTCGCCATGGGGTCGAGCGTGCCGGCGTGGCCGACGCGGCGCGTGCGGTAGAGCCGCCGCACGCTGTCCACGACGTCGTGGGAAGTGATGCCCTGCGGCTTGTCGACGAGCAGGACGCCCGCGGGTTCGGCGACGGGCTCGCTCATTTCGCCGAGTATTCGCGGTAATGCGCGATGACGATCCCGAGGATCTTCGCGCGGTCCTGCGGCAGGCGGCAGCCCTGCATGTTGAAGCCGGCCGCGAGCATGTGGCCGCCGCCGTTGAGCTTGCCGGCGCAGAGGTCGAGGCGGAGCTTCGGGTCGCGGCCGCGCAGGCTGCCGCGGATGCCGTCGGCGCCTTCTTCCATCAGCACGGCGATCTCGACGCCCTCGACGGAGCGGGGGAATTCGACGAGGCCTTCCTTGTCTTCCTTCGAGGTGCCGGTGGCCGCGTAATCGGCCTGGGTGAGCTCGCCGGAGCAGATCTTGCCGTCCTCGTGGAAGAGGATGGTGTTGAGGAAGCGCTTGGTGAGCTCGAGCTTCCCGCGGCTTTCCTGTTCGAAGACGCGGAAGTTGGCCTCGGCGGGGTCGGCGCCGCGGCGGACGAGTTCGGCGATGATCGCGAAGACGTCGGCGGTGGTGCTGCGGTAGCAGAAGCGGCCGGTGTCGGTCAGGATGCCGAGGTGGAGGGCCTTGGCGGTCACGACATCGACCGCGAGGCCTTGGGCGAGGGCGCCGGCGGCGAGGATGTGGCAGGTCGCGGCGGCTTCGCGGACGACGATGTTCGTCCGGGCGTAGTCCGGGTTGGAGGCGTGGTGGTCGATGTTGGCCAGGATGCCGGCGGGGAACTTGGCGAGCAGTTCCGTCCCTACGCGGGACGCATCGGCACAGTCGACGGTCACGGCCTCGCGGTCGGTCGCGTCATAATCGGCGCCTTTGAGGAACGTCACGCCTTCGGCGTAGGGGATGAGGTTCGGGGGGATGCGGTCGCGGTTCACGCAGACGGCGTCGACGCCCTCGGCCAGGAGCATCCGGCACAAGGCGGTCTGGGATCCGATGCAGTCGCCGTCGGGGCGCATATGGCCCAATACGGCCACTTTCCGCCCTTTGAGACCTTTGACGAGGTCCCGGAGGGCCTCGCCCGCCGCTTGCATGCTGATACCCATGGTTTTGCGGATGAAGAAACAGGGGCGTCCCGTTGCTGGCAAAGGCAAAAGGCAGGGTTATCCCCAACTTCGGGGGAACGCTTGAACCTACCCGCGGTTCGGGCATAGTCCCTGCTACCAACCCCATTCGGGCGTTCCGCCCAACACCCACCTTCCATGGATAAGGACAAAAACAATAATTTCACTCCCCGCGCCCGCAAGGTCGTGGAACTGGCCCGGGCGGAAGCCCGCCGGTTCAACCACAACTACGTCGGCACGGAGCACATCCTGCTCGGGCTCATCAAGCTCGGCGAAGGAGTCGCCGTCAACGTCCTCGGCCGCATGGGCCTCGACCTCAAGACCGTCCGCGGCGCCGTCGAGAAGCAGGTCGGTCCTGGCCCGGAGGAAGCCAAGGCTCCGGACACCATCCCGCTCACGCCTCGCGTGCAGAAGGTCATGGCCCACGCCGTCACCGAAGCCCGCGCCCTCGGCCATGCTTACGTCGGCACCGAACACATCCTCCTCGGCCTCCTGAAGGAAGGGGAGGGCGTCGCCGCCCGCGTGCTGCAGCAGCTCGACGTCGACCTGGAGCGCTGCCGCAAGGAGATCCTCGCCGACATCGATCCTTCCGCCGCCGACGAGTCCGAGAAGAAGGACGGCGACACTCCGCCTCCGGAGGAATCGTCCGAAGACACTCCGCCGCCTTCGCGTCGTTCCTCCTCCGAGG
>JBEDDU010000118.1:0-3088 GCA_041176065.1 Verrucomicrobiota bacterium
CCTTTGCACTCTCTCCTCTTACAACCTAATCACTTCCAACCCCAAGTCCCATGCGCTCCCTCCTCCTGACCGCCGCCCTGCTCGCCGCGGCCTCCCTTTCCGCCGCCTCGGTCTCGACCTACGCCGGCAACGGCCAGAAGGGTTACTCCGGTGACGGCGGTCCGGCGACGTCCGCCATGATGGACAACCCGTTCGGGGTCGTGCGCGGTCCCGACGGCGCCATCTGGTATTGCGAATACACCGGCCAGCGCATCCGCCGCGTCGACAAGGACGGCAAGATCACGCTGATCGCCGGGACGGGCAAGGCCGGCTATTCCGGCGACGGCGGCCCCGCCACCGCGGCCACGTTCAACCTTCCCCACGAACTCCGCTTCGGACCGAAGCGCGGCAACCTCTTCGTCGTGGACATGCAGAACCATGCGGTCCGCAAGATCGACGTGAAGACGGGCATCATCACGACGGTCGTCGGCACGGGTAAGCCGGGCTACGCCGGCGACGGCGGCCCCGCCGACCAGGCCCAGCTGAAGCAACCCCACAGCATCCAGTTCGACGCGCGCGGCGACCTCTTCATCTGCGACATCGGCAACAACGTCATCCGCAAGGTCGACATGAAGACCAAGGTCATCACGACCATCGCCGGCACGGGCAAGCCCGGCGTCACCCCGGACGGCGCCCCGGTGAAGGGCACGCCCCTGAAGGGTCCGCGCTCGATCGATTTCGACGCCGCCGGCAACCTCTGGGTCTGCACCCGCGAAGGCAACCAGGTCTTCAAGCTGGACCTCAAGGCCGACAAGATCACGCACATCGCCGGCAACGGCAAGAAGGGCTTCACCGGCAACGGCGGCCCCGCCAAGCTCGCCACCCTCAGCGGCCCGAAGGGCGTCGCCATCGACGCCGCGGGCAACGCCTGGCTTGTCGACACCGAATCCCACTCCATCCGCATGGTCGACGCCAAGACCGGCAACCTCGAGCTGATGATCGGCACCGGCCAGAAGCATGACGGCCCCGACGGCGACCCGCTCAAGTGCGGCCTCGCCCGCCCGCACGGCATCTGGGTCGACGCGGATGGCACCGTCTTCGTCGGCGATTCCGAGAACCACCGCCTGCGCGTCCTGAAGAAGTAAGCCGTGACGCTCACCCGCCGCGCCCTCCTCAGGAACGCCCTGCTCGCCGGGGCTTGGTATGGCGCGGTCGGTCGGACCTTCGCCCAGGCCTCCTCTCCTGAGGTGCTCGGCCAAGGAGAATTCATGTATCGGGTCGTCCCCGGCTGGGGCGTGCTCGACGCGCAGACGCCGGTCAACGACTGCCACGGCCTCGCCCGCACGGCCGACGGGCATATCGTGCTGCTGACCAACCACGTCGCCAACAACGTCATCGTCTACGACGAACGCGGCAAGCTGGCGCATAAATGGACCGGACCCAAGTTCCCGGGCGCGCACGGTCTCTCGCTCGTCCGCACCCCGAAGTCCGAAGCCCTCTTCGTCACCGACCTCAACCTGCACACGGTGACGAAACTCTCCCTCGCCGGCGAAGCGCTGGGCGAATGGCGACTCCCCGCCGGTACGGGCAAATACGCCAAGGAGAGCGACTACCGTCCTTCTTGGACGCTGCATCGGGCGGACGGCGGCTTCTACGTCCTCGATGGCTACGGCAAGGACTACGTCCTGGATTACGCCGCCGACGGTTCATTCAAACGCCTGCTCGGCGGGCCGGAAGGCGGCATCGTCCACTGGGGCCCGCACGGCGGCATGATCGACACCGACCCGCGCCCGGAGGTCGACAGCGCGGAGACGATGCTCATCGCGATGAGCGACCAGCAGCATCTCCTGCGACTCGACCTCGACGGGAAGAAGCTCGGCCAGACCGACCTACCCGGCGGCAACCCGCGTCAGATCCGCCGTTTCGGACAGCATTACGTCGTCGCGCATCTGGCCGACAACTGGCCCAAGGACCGGAACAGCCGCGGCTTCCTCTCGATCCTCGACCAGAACCTCCGCGTGGTCTCCAACATCGCCGGCTCCGCGCCCGTCTATGACGCCGCCGGCAAGCTCCGGACGATGCGTCACACCGCCGAGGTCTTCACGCACCCGCACGACGTCCTGGCGAACCCCGATGGTTCGCTGGTCGTCGCGCAGTTCGCGTCCGGTCGGACCTATCCGCTCAAGCTCGAACGGATCTGAGCCGGCTCAGTGCTTCCAATTCAGGCTCAGGCCGAAGGAATCCTGATCCATGCGGAACGAGATCGGATACGGCGAGCTGCCGGAAACGGTCTCATCGAACGCGTGGGCATAGAAGAACGAGACCTCGGTCGAGGGCGTGGCCTGCCAGGTCGCGCCAAGCGTGGCGTGATGACGGACGACGCCGGGGGCGAGCTGGTTGAAGTAGACTTCCGACGAACCGATAGGCTGCGTGGTGTGGTTGTAGCCCAGGCGGACGACGAGCGTCGGCGAGACCTCATAAGCCAGGCCCGTCTTGATGACGGTGACGTCCTTCCAGCCGAAGCCGGGGCCGTCGGAGGCCCCGAAGCCACCGGGCGAGGAGCCGGGATTACCGACCGAGTTCACTTCGCTGTAATGGATGCGCTCGACGTCGAAGGCCCAGGTGAGGGCGGAATCGACCTTGTAGGCGAAGCCCACCGCGTAGTTGGACGGGATGTCGAAGCCGCCGCGCTCGGCGAAGAGGCCGGCATACTTGTCGAACTTGCTCATCCACAGGCGAGACTGATAGGTCGCGCCGACCTTGAGCGATTGGCTGGCCTGCCAGGTCCAGCCGAGGCGGGCGCCGCCGCCGACGGAAGTATCGTAGCCTGCGCTGGCGATGCCGAACTCTTCGAGGCCGGTCGCCTTGAAGCGCTGGCCGGCCAGGATCGCGGAGACACCGAAGGCATGGCCGCCATCGACGCGCCACGACCAGGTCGGAGCGATGAAGAGCTGCGACATGTCCATCGAGGTGTTCGAAGGGGTGCCGGCAGCAGGCGTATCAAACAGCGGAGCCTGATAGCCGGTGTTCATCCCGCCGTTGCCGAAGATGGCGAGGCCGTAGGCGACGCCGCTCGAGAGCGTGGTCTTGTAGCCGAAATCAGGAATGT
>JBEDDU010000119.1:0-4707 GCA_041176065.1 Verrucomicrobiota bacterium
CGCCCCCTCCTCATCCTCTCCGCTTCTTTGCTCGCCTTCGGCTGCAAGCCTGCCCCGCAAGTCGCCCGCTATGAAGTGAAGTCCGACGCCGCCCCGGCTCCCGCCGCCGCTCCGGCCGCGCCCGTCGCCGCGCAGACCGCCCCGTCGCCGGCCGTGGCCGCGCCGATGGTCGCGCCTGCTTCGATGAAGGCCGAAGCCGCCTCCTTCGACGCCCCTAAGTGGGGCAAGCTTCCCGCCGGCTGGTCCGTCGGACCGGAGAACGCGATGCGCAAGGCCACCTGGATCGTCGCCGGCCCTGACGGCACCAAGGCCGAAATCGCCGTGACGGTCTTCCCCGGCAACGTCGGCGGCCTCACCGCCAACGTGAACCGCTGGCGCGGCCAGATCGGTCTCGCCCCCGCGAGCGGCGACGAGATCGCCGCCTCCGCCAAGTCCGCCAAGGTGGGCGGCCTCGAAAGCCAACGCTTCGTCATGGTCTCGACCGACGGCAAGAAGGGCCTCGACGCGGTGATGACCCCGCACAAGGGCGCCACCTGGTTCTTCAAGATGAGCGGTGACGCCGCCGCCGTCTCCGCCCACGGCGCCGCCCTCGTCGCCTTCCTCGCCGAAACCCAGCTCCCGTGAGCGACTCTGATTTCGAAAAGCAGGCCGACACGGGACGCCGCGTGCTCGATACGCTCGCCTCGCTCAAGCTGACGGTCTTCCTGCTGGTGCTCTCGATGCTGCTCGTGCTGCTCGGCACGCTCGAACAGGTCCACTGGGGCGTCTGGCACGTGCAGAAGGTCTACTTCTCCTCCTGGTATTGTTTCTACCCGATGGATGACACCGCCCCGCTGCAGATGCCTCTGCCGGGCGGCTTCCTCATCGGCGCCCTGCTCGTCGTCAACCTGGCCTTCGCGCACTTCCGCCACTTCAAGGCCACGGCCGCCAAGGTGGGCATCAGCATGATCCACGCCGGCCTGCTCCTGCTGCTCATCGGCGGCTTCATCACGGCCGTCTACCAGGAAGAATCGGCGATGATCGTCCCCGAAGGCGAGAGCCGGGATTTCTCCGAGGCTTTCCGTGAGTTCGAATTCGCCCTCGTCGAGAAAGGCGAGAAAGCCGACCAGGTCGTGGTCGTGCCTGATGCGATCTTCCGCGCCATCGCCGCCAAGCAGGCGCCCGACACGGTCGAACTGCCCGGCACGCCCTTCAAGCTGAAGGTGCACTCGTATCACCCCAACGCGATGCTCCGCGCCAAGTCCCAGATGCCCGATGGCATCGCGATCAAGGCGACCCAAGGCATCGGCGCCCGCACCGAGCTGGCCTACAGGCCGGAGCCCGAAAGCTACGACGACAACAAGCCCAACGCGCCGACGGCCATCGTCGAACTGCTCAAGGGCGCCCAGTCCGCGGGGGTCTGGATCGTGAACCTCAACCTGACCGAGAACTTCGACGCCCAGTCGTTCGACGACGCCGGCAAGACCTACCAAGTCTCGCTGCGTCGCGTCCGCTATTACGTCCCCTTCACCCTGCGCCTCGACAAGTTCACCCACGAGAAATACCCGGGAACGAACACGCCTCGCCGCTTCGCGAGCGACGTGACGATCAAGGAAGGCGCCGGCTCCTTCGCCTACAACATCTCGATGAACCAGCCGCTCCGGCACGCCGGCCTGACGTTCTTCCAGTCCAGCTTCGGCAGCACCAAGGACGGCAAGGACCTCAGCGTCCTCCAGGTCGTCCGCAATCCGGGCTGGCTCATCCCCTACATCTCCGTCGCGGTGATGTCGCTCGGCCTCCTCTGGCACTTCGGCTTCTCGCTGCTCCGCTTCCTGCGCGGCCGCGCCGCCAAGGCCGCCGCGGTCCTCGCGCTCGGCTTCCTCTCGGCGACCGCCGAGGCCGCCAACGCCGGCTGGAACACCCGTGAGCTCGGCGAGATTCCCGTGCAGAGCGGCGGACGCATCGTGCCGATCGAGACCCTCGCCACCGGCTCGCTCCTGCAGATGCGCGCCCGCACGTCCGTCGCGCTCTCCAAGCTCGAGCGCGTCGCCTTCGGCCAGCGTCCGTCCACCTGGACCGCCGAACAACGCGCCGAGATCGCCAAGGAACTCCCGGCCCTCGACACCAACCTTCAGGCGATGCTCGAGAAGCGCCCGGTCCGCCTGACCGGCGGCTCGGTCTCGGCGATCGACTGGCTCATCGAAGTCTCCTTCCGCGCCCCCGTCGCGCGCCACCTCCCGACCTTCCGCGTCGAACACCCCAACGTGCTCAAGCGCGTCGGCGGCGATCCGGAGAAGAGCCTCTACGTGAGCTGGGACGGCATCCTGAAGAACAGCGCCGAGCTCAGCAAGGCCGCCGAAAAGGCCCGTAAGACCACCCAGGCCGACCGCGACGCGGAAGACCGCGCCCTCCTCAACCTCGAAGGCGCCGCCCGCCAGTATGCGGCGCTCAGCATGACGTTCATCCCGGGTGACCTCCCGGCCGACGTCCCCGCCCGCCGCGAATACGCCGCCTGGATCTCCGCGCTCAACCGTGCGCTGGCCGAGATGAACGCCAGCCGCTCCGGCCAGGCCTTCGACCCCGAGCTGCAGAAGACCGTCCGCACGTTCGTCGAACGCTACCAGGAATTCGAACGCGAAGGCGCCATCGGCCTCATGCCGCCCAAGGATCCGGATTCCGTCGAACGCTGGGACAACCTCGGCGGCTCGCTCCTCGGCATCATCAAGGACCAGAAGACCCATCGCGCCGGCCTCGCCGAGGACGGCCTGATCACCCGCTACGCCGACTTCTCCATGGCCTGGCGCGAAGGCAAGGACGACGAGTGCGCCCGCCTCACGTCCGCCATCTCCGCCTCCCTCAAGGGACCTTGGACCGCCAAGGCCGAAGCTGAAGCCGCCTTCGGCCGCCTGCAGCCCTTCTATTGGCTGCTCATCGCTTACTTCGTGACCGTCACCTTGGTCCTCGGTTCTTGGCTGACCGGCTCCGAAGCCATGCGCGCATGGGCTTATCGCCTGCTCGTCGTCTGCTTCGTGCTGCACACGCTCGCCCTCGGCTACCGCATGTGGCTGCACGGCCGTCCGCCGGTGACGAACCTCTACTCGTCGGGCATCTTCGTCGCCTGGGGCGCCGTCGCCCTCGGCATCATGCTCGAGCGCGTCTGGAAGAACGGCATCGGCGCCGCCGCGACCGGCCTCACGGGCTTCGTCTCGCTGATCGTGGCCCATAACCTCGGCCTCTCCGGCGAAGACAACCTCGAGAGCGTCCGTGCGGTGCTCGACTCCAACTTCTGGCTGGCGACCCACGTGACCATCGTGACCTTGGGCTACTCGGCCACCTTCGTGGCGGGCCTCCTCGGCGCCCTGCACCTCGGCCTCCGCGCCTTCAAGGCCGACTACAACTGGGGCGACAGCGTGGCCCGCGCGGCCTACGGCATCCTCGCCTTCGCGGTCCTCGCGAGCTTCATCGGCACGATGCTCGGCGGCATCTGGGCCGACCAGAGCTGGGGTCGCTTCTGGGGCTGGGATCCCAAGGAGAACGGCGCGATCCTCATCGTGCTCTGGTGCGCCATCTGCCTCCACGCCCGCTGGGGCGGACTCGTCCGCCGCGAAGGGCTCATGCAGCTCCTCGTGTTCGGCAACATCGTGACGGCCTGGTCCTGGTTCGGCACCAACCTCCTCGGCGTGGGCCTCCACAGCTACGGCTTCACCGAACAGGGTTCCTTCTGGCTCTACTACGTCTTCGTCCCCTCCCAGCTCGCGCTCATCGCGCTCGGCTGGCTCCCGGACCGCTCGAAGTCCGTGCTTAAGAGCGCATGACCGAAGCCGGCGGCCCGACCTGGTTCTGCATCAAGGCCAAGCCTCGCCAAGAGGCGGTGGCGGTGCAGAACCTGCGGGCCATCGGCGTCGAGGAACTCGTCTTCCCCCGCCTGCGGCGGACGCGGCGCGGCCACGACAAGAACAAGATCGTCGTCGAACCGCTCTTCCCGGGCTACGTGTTCGCGCGCTTCGACCCGATGGAATTCCAATCGACGATCCGCAGCACCCGCGGCGTCCTCCACCTCGTGAGCCGCGAAGGCCGTCCGGTCGACGTCGAACAGGCCGTCATCGACGAACTCAACGCGCTCGGACCGGAGGCCATCTTGTCGATGCTCGACGAGGAACTGAGGATCGGCGCCAAAGCCCGCGTGATCCGCGGCATCTTCGCCGGCTCCGAAGGCGAGGTCATCCGCCTGGAGTCCCCGCAGAAACGTATCGCGCTCCTGCTCTCGATCCTCGGTTCGGACCAGCCCGTCGAACTCCCGCTCGACGACGTCGAAAGCCTCCCCGATGAAGGCTAAATAAACTGGCCCAAGCCCTAACCCTGGCCCTAGCCCTTTTTCATGATCCTCGACCAACTCTCCGCTTCCGCCGCCTACGAAGCGCTGCACCCGCTCTTTCCGAAGGCTTTCGCTTACCTCCGCGCCTTCGACGTGAGCACGCCCGACGGCAAATACGAGCTCCAAGGCCAGGATCTCGTCGCGATCGTCCAGCGTTACCAGACGGCTCCTTCCGCCGATAAGATGTGGGAAGCCCATCAGGTCTACGGCGACATCCAGGTCGTCTATCAAGGCCTCGAACTTTGCGGCCATACCGACCAGAAGACGCTCGTCGTGACGAAGCCTTATATCGCCGAAAAGGACGTCGAGAAATATGCCGCACCGACGACCCCTTCCGCGCTCCTGACGCTCGG
>JBEDDU010000120.1:0-5439 GCA_041176065.1 Verrucomicrobiota bacterium
TACCTCGCCAACGTCCGTCGCGAGCTCACCCGTGGCGAAGCCCGCATCGAGCACGCCGGTCCCCTCTCGACGGCCGACGCCGACGCCATCGCCGCGCACTTCACCAAGGCCCTCGGCCGCCCGGTGCGCCCGGTCGCCCGCCGCAACGACGCGCTCCTCGGCGGTTTCCGCGTGCGCGTCGGCGACGACGTCACCGACCTCTCGGCTTCGCTCCGCCTGGCCACCCTCGCCAAGTCCCTTTCCTGAACTCCTCCCCCAACCTTAACCCGCTTTACTAAACACAATGAGCAACGCGATCGACCAGATCCAGAAAGCCATCGCCGGCCTTGATACCCGCGCCGGCAAGTCCAACGTCGGCACCATCGTCTCCCTCGCGGACGGCGTCGCCTCCATCGACGGCCTCTCGGGCGTCATGATGAACGAGATGATCGAACTCCCGGGCGGCCTCCAGGGCGTCGCCCTCAACCTCGCCGAAGACACCGTCGGCTGCGTCGTCATGGGCGACATCTCCAGCCTCAAGGAAGGCATGGAAGCCAAGACCACCGGCCGCCTCCTCTCCGTCCCCGTCGGCAAGGGCCTCCTCGGCCGCGTCGTCGACGCCCTCGGCAACCCGCTCGACGGCAAGGGTCCCATCGTCTCCAGCGAACGCTACCCGGTCGAGAAGATCGCCCCGGGCATCATCCCCCGCAAGTCCGTCGACCAGCCGATGCAGACCGGCATCATGGCCATCGACGCCATGATCCCGATCGGCCGCGGCCAGCGCGAGCTCATCATCGGCGACCGCGCCACGGGCAAGACCACGATCGCGATCGACACGATCATCAACCAAGCCAACGCCAACCGCGTCGGCCTCGCCTCGGGCGACGCCAACTTCCGCCCGGTGTATTCGATCTACGTGGCCATCGGCACGAAGAACTCCTCCATCGCCCGCACCATCGGCACCCTCGAGAAGGCCGGCGCCATGGAATTCACCGTCGTCGTCGCCGCCTCGGCCGCCGACAACGCCGCCAACCAGGTCTTCGCTCCTTTCTCCGGCACCGCCATCGGCGAGTGGTTCATGGAAAACGGCCAGGACGCGCTCATCGTCTACGATGACCTCTCCAAGCACGCCGCCGCCTACCGCCAGATCTCGCTCATCCTGAAGCGTCCGTCCGGCCGCGAAGCCTATCCGGGCGACGTGTTCTACCTCCACTCCCGCCTCCTCGAGCGCTCCGCGCGCCTCGCCGGCAAGGGTTCGCTCACCGCCCTGCCGATCATCGAGACGCAGGCCGGCGACGTGTCCGCGTACATCCCGACCAACGTGATCTCCATCACCGACGGCCAGGTGTTCCTCCAGACCGACCTCTTCAACCAGGGCATCCGTCCCGCCGTCTCCGTCGGTCTCTCCGTCTCCCGCGTCGGTTCCGCCGCGCAGATCAAGGCCTTCAAGCAGGTCGCCGGCAAGGTGAAGGGCGAGCTCGCCAACTACCGCGAACTCGCGGCCTTCGCGCAGTTCGGTTCCGACCTCGACGAGAAGACCAAGGCGATCCTCGACAAGGGCGACCGCTTCGTCGAACTCTTCAAGCAGCCCCCGACCGCCCCGAAGTCCGCCGAGATCCAGTGCGGCATCATCTGGGCCATGCAGAACGGCTTCTTCAACGACATGCCGGTGAAGTCCGTCCAGGCCGCCGCCGCTTCCCTCCAGACGCACCTCGAGACCGCCAAGCCCGGCGTCCTCGCCAAGATCCGCCTCGGCAGCAAGATCGAGAAGGACGGCGAAGCCGAGCTGAAGTCCGCCTGCGAAACCTGGCGCCGCAGCTTCAGGGCCTGAGCCGCGGAGCTTCCCCTCTCCTCCTGAACACCGCCACGCCACATGCCTAAGGGACTCCGCGAGATCCGTAACCGAATCAAATCGGTCAAGAGCACCGGCCAGATCACCCGAGCCATGCAGCTCGTGGCGTCGTCGAAGATGAAGCGCGCCCAGGACTCCGCCCGCGCGGGCCGCGCCTACGCCGAGCTCCTCGGCGAGATCCTCGACACCGCCCAGGCCAAGGTCGGCGAATTCTCCCACCCGCTCCTCACCAAGCGCGAGGTCAAGGTCCGCGGCATCCTCCTCGTCACGCCCGACAAGGGCATGGCCGGCGCGCTCAACGGCAACCTGCTCCGCCTCGCCGCCGAGCAGAAGGACGCCGTCTTCGTGTGCATCGGCCGCAAGGGCGCCCAGGCGCTCGCGCGCTCGGGCCGCAAGGTCCTCGCCGACTTCCCCGTCACCGACCGCGCGGGCTTCAACGAAGTCCGCCCGGCCGCCGAGTACCTCCTCAAGGCCTTCACCGAAGGCACGGTCGACACCGTCGAGGTCCTCTTCGCCCACTTCAAGAACACGATGGTGCAGACCCCGCGCGTCCAGCAGCTCCTGCCGGCCGACAGCCTCGTGAATCAGGCCCGCGAGTTCCGCTCGAAGCTCGGCCTGCCCGAGCCGAAGTTCGAGGAAGACGAACGCGACATGCTCTTCGAGCCGTCCGCCGCCGCGATCCTCTCGCAGCTGCCCGCCCTCTTCTTCAAGCAGGCCGTCCACCAGGCCGTCCTCGAATCCAAGGCTTCCGAGTTCAGCGCGCGCATGGTCGCCATGAAGGCCGCCACCGACAACGCCAAGAAGATCGGCGCCGCCCTCTCCCTCGAATACAACAAGGCCCGTCAGGCCGCGATCACCCAGGAGATCCTGGAGCTCACCGCCGGCGCCGCCGCCCAGTAATCTCCCCACCCAACTTCTACAAATATCATGAGCACTAAAGGAACGATCACCCAGGTCCTCGGCGCCGTCGTCGACGTCCAATTCCCCGCCGACAAGGTCCCTGAGATCTACAACGCGATCCAGATCGACTATCAGGTCGAAGGCAAGGCCACCCGCCTCATCCTCGAAGTCCAGCAGCACCTCGGCAACGGACTCGTCCGCGCCGTGGCGATGACGACCACCGAAGGCCTCGTGCGCGGCGGCGAAGCCCTCGACACCGGCGCCCCGATCACCGTGCCCGTCGGCAACGGCGTCCTCGGCCGTATCTTCAACGTCACCGGCGACGCCGTCGACGAACGCGGCCCGGTCGAGCACAGCAAGCGCTACCCGATCCACCGCCTGCCCCCGCCCCTCACCGAGCAGTCCACCTCCGCCGAACTCCTCGGCACCGGCATCAAGGTCATCGACCTGATCTGTCCCTTCGTGAAGGGCGGCAAGGTCGGCGCCTTCGGCGGCGCCGGCGTCGGCAAGACCGTCGTCATCATGGAGCTCATCAACAACATCGCGATGAAGCAGGGCGGATTCTCCGTCTTCGCCGGCGTCGGCGAGCGCTCCCGTGAAGGCAATGACCTCTACCACGAGATGTCCGAAGCGGGCGTCATCGACCAGAAGGACCTCTCGAAGTCCAAGGTCGCCCTCGTGTACGGCCAGATGAACGAGCCGCCCGGCGCCCGTATGCGCGTCGCCCTCTCCGCCCTCGCGATGGCCGAATTCTTCCGCGACGAGCAGAACCGCGACGTGCTCCTCTTCGTCGACAACGTCTTCCGTTTCTCCCAGGCCGGCTCCGAAGTGTCCGCGCTCCTCGGTCGCTCCCCCTCCGCGGTGGGTTACCAGCCGACCCTCGCCTCCGAAATGGGCAACCTCCAGGAACGCATCACCTCCACCAAGAAGGGCTCGATCACGTCCTTCCAGGCGGTGTACGTCCCGGCGGACGACCTTACCGACCCGGCTCCCGCCAACACCTTCGCGCACCTCGACTCGACCGTCGTGCTCGAGCGCCGCATCGCCGAGCTGGGCATCTACCCGGCCGTCGACCCGCTCGCGTCCACCTCGACCGCGCTCGCTCCGGAGGTCGTCGGCGACCGCCACTTCCGCGTCGCCCGCGGCGTGCAGGGCCTCCTGCAGCGCTACAAGGACCTCCAGGACATCATCGCGATCCTGGGCCTCGACGAACTGTCCCCCGAGGACAAGCTCGTCGTCTTCCGCGCCCGTAAGGTGCAGAAGTTCCTCTCCCAGCCCTTCCACGTCGCGGAAATCTTCACGGGCTCGCCCGGCAAGTACGTCGCCCTCGACGACACGCTGCGCGGCTTCGAGATGATCCTCTCCGGCGAGCTCGACCACGTGAACGAGAACGACTTCTACATGAAGGGCGGCATCGACGAGGTCCTCGCCGCTTCGGGCAAGTCCAAGTAATCCGCGCCGATGTCCCTCACGGTCGAAATCGTCACCCCTGACCGCCGCGCCTACGAAGGCACGGCGGACAAGGTGACCCTGCCCACCGCGTTGGGCAGCATCGGCATCCTGCCCGGCCACCAGCCCATCACCGCCGTCATCGCCGCCGGCGAGGTCATCCTCACGGTCGAAGGCAAGGTCACGCGCCTCGCCATCGACCAGGGCTTCGTCCGCGTCGTCTCCGACAAGGTCTCGGTCGTCACCGAAGCCGCCATCGACGAAGCGAAGATCGACCTCAAGGCCGTCGAGAACGCCGAAGCCCGCGCCCGTCAGGCCGTCGAGGCCGCCCGCAATCAGAAGGACGTCGACCCGGTCGAGGTCGCGAAGATGGAGCAGATCCTCCGCTTCGCCTTGGTGCAGCGCCTCGTGAAGAGCCGCACCTCGCAGGGCATGACGGAGTAACCTGCCGTTTTTCGGCTAAACACCGTCGCAAGCGGAACTTGCCCCACCTTCCACGGTGGGGCAGAGTTCCCTCGTGATTAAGTCCGCGATCACGGTCTCCCTCGTCGCCCAAGCCAAGGGCGGTCCGTTCGTCTATTGGGACGGCCTCGAGGCCGCCGCGGCCTCCGCCGCGAAGCTGGGCTTCGACGCGATCGAGGTCTTCGCCCCTTCCGCCGCTTCGATCGGCCGCCCGGCCCTCCGCGCGCTTCTCCGGCAGCACGGCCTCTCCGCCGCGGCCTTCGGCACCGGCGGCGGCTGGCTCGTCCACAAGTGGCACCTCACCCACGCCGACCCCGCGATCCGCCGCCAGGCCCGCGAGTTCATCCGCGCGATCATCGACGTGGGCGGCGAATTCCAGGCGCCCGCGATCATCGGTTCGATGCAAGGCAAGGCCGAGGGCGACGTGACCCGCGACCAGGCGCTGGCCTGGCTAGCGGAAGCGCTCACCGATCTCGGCGCCCACGCCGCCCGCCACGGCGTGCCGCTCCTCTACGAGCCGCTCAACCGCTACGAGACCAACCTCCTCAACCGCCAGCTCGACGCGGCGCAGTTCCTCGAGTCCCGCCAGGTCGGCAACGTGAAGCTTCTCTGCGACCTGTTCCACATGAACATCGAGGAGGTCTCCAACGCCGAGACGCTCCGCGCCTGCGGCCGACACGTCGGCCACGTCCACTTCGCCGACAGCAACCGCCAGGCGATCGGCTTCGGCCATACGAACCCCGCCCCGGTCATCGCCGCGCTCCAGGACATCGGCTACGCCGGCTATCTCTCCGGCG
>JBEDDU010000121.1:0-5095 GCA_041176065.1 Verrucomicrobiota bacterium
GACTCACGCAGTACCTGTGAGCGCGGACGGCTGCCGGCTCAAGGTGAAGGCCGTCCCGGGGGCGGCGCGGACGGAGGTCGTCGGCCGGCTCGGCGAGGCCTTGAAGATCCGCGTCGCCGCCCCGCCCGAAGGGGGCCAGGCCAACCGCGCGATCCTCGCCTTGCTCGCGGAGCGGCTCGGCCTGCCCGCCGCCGGCGTGACCTTGGTCTCGGGGGCCGCTTCGCCCGCCAAGGTCGTCGCGCTCCGGGGCGTCTCGGCCGAGCAGGCCTGGGCGCGTCTTCTCGGCTGAATCCGCACAATCCGCTTGAGAGGGGAGGGGCCTCCGCCGACAGTAAGCCCATGTGCGCGGACAAGAAACCCGCCTCGGCTTCCGGCAAGGAAGGCTTCGAGGCCGAACTCAAGCAGCTCGAGCAGCTCGTCGAGTCCCTCGAGTCCGGCGACGTGTCCCTCGACGCCCTCGTCGCGAAGTATGAGGAAGGCATGCGCCTCCTGAAGTCCTGCCAGAAGTCGCTCGAGGCCGCCGAACTGCGCATCGAGCAGCTGGGCAAGCGCGGCGAAGATCCGCAGGGCTGATGTCGCTCCTCGCGTCCATCCGCGGCCCGGCCGACGTCAAGGCCCTCGCGCCCGAGCAGCTGCCGCTCCTCGCGCAGGAGATCCGCGAACGCCTCGTGACCGTCACCGCGAAGAACGGCGGCCACGTCGGCCCCAACCTCGGCGTGGTCGAGCTCTCGATCGCGCTGCACCGCGTCTTCGGCACCCCGCAGGACAAGTTCGTCTTCGACGTGGCCCACCAAGGCTACGTGCACAAGCTCCTCACCGGCCGCAACGGCGCGGACTTCGACGGCATCCGCACGACCGGCGGCCTGAGCGGCTTCCTCAACCGCGAGGAGAGCCTGCACGACGTCTTCGGCGCCGGGCACGCCGGCACGGCGCTCTCCGCCGCCGTCGGCCTCGCCAACGCGCGCGACCGCCTCGGCGAGGATTCGCACGTCGTCGCCCTGATCGGCGACGCGGCCCTCACCTGCGGCGTCACGATGGAGGCGCTCAACAACGCCGCGAAGTCGACCAAGCGCCTGGTCATCGTCCTCAACGACAACGAGTGGTCCATCGACCGCAACGTCGGCGCGGTCGCCGACATCCTGAGCCGCCTCATCGTCACGCGGCCTTACAACAACTCGCAGCAGGGCCTGAAGCGTTTCCTCGGCCGGACCCGCGCCGGCACCAAGGTCCTGGACTTCGGCCGCAGCTTCAAGCGCCACGTGAAGAACTGGTATACGCACAGCTCTTCGCTCTTCGAGCAGTATGGCGTGCGTTACGTCGGCCCGATCGACGGCCATGACCTCGGCGCCCTCGAGCGCTACCTGACTTTCTGCAAGGATTCCCAAGGCCCGATCCTCCTCCACGTCCGCACCGAGAAAGGCCGCGGCCTCGGCGCCGCGCTCCGTAACCCGGAGAAGTTCCACGGCACGGGGGCGTTCGATCCGGAGACCGGCGACTCGCTCGCTTCCGGCGCCCCCGGCGCGCCCAAGGCCTGGCAGGACGTCTTCGGCGCGCTCCTCGTCCGCGAGGCCAAGGCCGACGCCCGCGTGGTCGGCATCACCGCCGCGATGCCTTCGGGCACGGGCCTCAACCAGCTCAAGAAGGAGCTGCCCGCGCAGTATCACGACGTCGGGATCGCCGAGGAGCACGCCGCGCTCTTCGCCGCCGGCATCGCCGCGCGCGACCTCCGTCCGGTCTGCGCGATCTATTCCACCTTCATGCAGCGCGCGTACGACATGGTCATCCATGACGTGTGCCTGCAGCGCCTGCCGGTGACCTTCTGCATGGACCGCGCGGGCGTCTCGCCCAGCGACGGCCCGACCCATCACGGCCTCTTCGACATCGCCTACCTGCGCTGCGTCCCGAACGTCACGCTGATGCAGCCGAAGGACGAGGATGAGTTCGCCGACATGCTGCACACCGCGCTGAAGTCCGGCGCGCCGATGTTCATCCGCTACCCGCGCGGCGCCGCCGCCGGCAAGGCGGTCAAGGCGCAGCCCGCGCTCATCCCGCTCGGCCAGGCCGAGGTGCTTCGCGCCGGCGCCGACGTCCAGTTCTGGGCCCTCGGCACGATGGTGCCCGAGGCCGAGGCGCTCGCCGCGAAGCTTTCCGCCGCGACCGGCCTCTCCGTCGGCGTGGTCAACGCGCGCTTCGCGAAGCCGATCGACGCCACCTTGCTCGTCGAGCAGGCCAAGGCCGCGAAGCTCGTCGTCACGCTCGAGGACGGCGCCGTCACCGGCGGCTTCGGCACGGGCGCGCTCGAGACGCTCGCCGAACACGGCGTGCGCACGCCGGTGCTCCGCCTCGGCTGGCCCGACCGTTTCGTCGGTCATGCCACCGACGTGAAGACGCTCCGCGCCGCCAACGGCCTCTCGCCCGACCAGATGCTCGCGGCGATCAAGGAGAAGGTGGGCTGAAGAGGGAGGTGGAAGCGGTTAGCGGTTCGCGGTTAGCGGTTGGGACCGCGTCACGACATAGCTGTCTCTGATTCGCCGCAGGGCGAATCAAGGTAGGGACACGATTCATCGCGCACTTCTTTGTCGGAGGGCGCGGCGAAGCCACGCCCCTACCCGAGGCCGCCCTGCGGCGGCCCTATGTCGTGACGCGGTCCCGACCCTACCCAAGGCAAAAGCCATCACTCAAATGGAAACCTGAGACCGGATGATTGGCTGGGGGTATGCATTTTCGGGTGACGGGTGACAGCCACTGGAGTCAGCCCACCAGGTCTCGGCCGTTCGGGTTTCAGCTACTGGGCTCCGCTTCCCGGCTGCTGATGGCTGGAATGCCGAGCCCTGAATGGCTGATGCCCTGATGGCCGTCACCCGTCACCTCAGGCTATCATCTGTCCTCAGTCATCGATTCAGCCCTCCACTCAGCCCTCCATTCAGCCCTCAATTCAGTCCTCCACCCAGTCCTCCCGCTGTCTCTTCCTATCCGCCAACCGCTAACCGCCAACCGCTTCCACCTAGGCTCAATCCTTCTTCTTCTCTTCCATCCGCTTCCTCATCTCCTCCGCCCGCGCGGTGGCTGCTTCGGCGTGTCGGACGGCTTCGGCGAGCCTGATGACGAGGAGTTTCTCGCGTTCCTGCAGTTCGGCGAGGCGCGCGTCGCGGGCCTTCACGGCGTCTTCCCAGCCGCGGAGGGCCGCCTGCCAGTCCTTGGTGCGGGCGACGAAATCGGCGGCCTGTCTCTTGTTCGCTGCTTCGGCGTCGGCGCGCTGGGCGCGCGTGCGGTCGAGTTGCGTGCGTAGTTCGGCGAGATCCTGGCGCAGGCCTTCGCTTTCGGCGCGGGCCTGGGCCAGGTCGGACGTCAGCTTGGCGCGCGTCGCGCCTTCGGCGGCGTAATCCGCGCGCAGGCCGAGGTCGCGCCGCCACTGCCAGCCGGCGACGGCGACGAGCAGGCCGATCAGGACGAACTGGACGGCGCGCAGGCTCATCGGCTTTCGACGGGCTCGGCGGCGAAGCGCACTTCGGTGATGCCGGCTTCGCCCACGGCCTCGAGGGCGCGGGTCATGGCGGCGAACGGCGTGCGGGCGTCGCCCTGCACGAGCGCGGGACGTCCCGGCGCGGCGGCGGCGCGGCGGCGCAGTTCGGCGACGAGTTCGTTGCGGCCCAGCGCGCGGCCGTCGAGCGACAAGGTGCCGGCGGCGTCGACGGCGACGACGAGGTCGCGTTCCGCCGAGGCGGTGGCGGCGCCGGACGTGGGCAGGCGCACGGGCGCGAGCGCCTGGCTCTGCGTCAGGCCGAGCGTGGCCAGGATGAACGTGGCCAGCAGGAAGAACATGATGTCGATGAGCGGCACGATCTCGATGCGCGCGCCCGTCTCTTCTTCCTTCGGTCGGCGGAGGCGGATGGCCATCTCAGCGACGGCGCCCGGCTTCGTCGGGCGCAGGTTGGAATTCGCTCACCGGCTGGCCCGCGGCCGCGGCGCTCTTCAGCGCGATCTCGGCCTGGTTGATGGCCTGCTCTAGGTCATGGCGCAGGGACTGCGCGCGACGGTGGAAGAAGTTGTGCGGGATGAGGCAGAAGATCGCGATGCCCAGGCCGGCGGCGGTCGCGATGAGGGCTTCGCCGACGCCGCCGCTGACCTTGGCGACCGCGAGCTGCTCCGAGCCGATGAACTGGAAACTGCCCATGATGCCGACGACGGTGCCGAGCAGGCCGAGCAAGGGCGCCAGGGTGACGATGGTGCTCAGCAGCCATTGGCGAGCGCCGGCGTCTTCGAGCGTCTCCTCCGCGCGCAGCTGCATCGCGGTCACCGGCTCGGTGCGGCCGTTGGCCAGACCCGAGCGCAGCGCGATGAGGAAAGGGGAGGCCGCGCCCTGCGTGCGCTGCCAGGCGGGCCCGTATTGGCCGAGACGGACTTCCCAGAGGGCCTCGGCGAAGGCCTTGTCGGCGCGGAGGCGGCTGACGTTGCGCCAGTAGAGCAGACGCTCGGCCACGGTCGCGAGGGCGACGATCAGGCAGACGAGGATCGGCCACATGATCGGACCTCCCTTGAGGAAGGTCTCTACGAGGATGTTGGCGAGGGGCATGGTCACTGGAGTTGGAAGTGGATGGAGATCTCGAAGAGGCGGACGTCCCCGGCCGGGAATTCCCAGCGGCGCAGGATGGTCTCGGTCGCGGCTTCGTCGAGGCGATGGCAGCCCGAGGAATCGACCGCGCGGGCGCGGCGCACGGCGCCGTTCTCGCCGACCTCGAACTCGACGCGCACGACGCCGCTTTCCCGGCGGCGCAGGCATTCGTAAGGATACTCGGGCCACGGCTGGCGTCCCGCCATCTCGGCTGCGTCGAGCACGACGGGGCCGGCGGTCACCCCGCCGCGCGCCGGGCCGGTCACGCCCTTCTTGCCGGCGGCCGGGGCGGCCGTCATGACCGGCGTCCGGCGGACGCTCGCGGCCGGGACCTGCGGCAGGGCCGGGAGGTTGACGTTCGGCAGCGAGCTGATCGGCGCGAGCGGCGCCGGCGCCAACGCGGCGTCCGGGGCGACCGCGGCCTGGTCGGCGTTGGCCGAAGGGGCGGTGCGCAGTTTCGTCGGATCGAGTTTCACCAACGCC
>JBEDDU010000122.1:0-8857 GCA_041176065.1 Verrucomicrobiota bacterium
CGCAAGTCCATCTGGCCGACCCGCAACCTGCTCGTCGCCGGCAACTTCAACCTGACGAACACCGCCGAGCTCAACGCCTCGCTGACCCAGCGCGGCGCGCACGTCATCTACTCGACCGACACGCAGTCCATCCTCGAGGAGATCGGCTTCTGGCTCGACGAGGAACATGACCGCCTCTTCAAGGCGTTCAAGGACCAGGGCCTGGAAGGCGCCGCCGTGCAGGCGGAGATCTCCAAGCACATGGACATCGGCAACGTCCTGCGCCGCGCCGCCAAGCACTGGGACGGCGGCTACGCCATCGCCGGCCTCGTGGGCAACGGCGACAGCTTCGTCATCCGCGACCCCAACGGCATCCGCCCCTGCTGGTACGCCCGCACCGAGGACCTCATCGCCGTCGCGTCCGAGCGCGTCGCGCTGATGACGATCGTCGGCGTCAACCAGGAGGACGTCCATGAGCTCCCGCCCGGCCACGCGCTGATCATGAAGGCGGACGGCCGCCACTCGATCGAATCCTTCCACGCCCCGGGCGAGACCCGCCACTGCTCCTTCGAGCGCATCTACTTCTCGCGCGGCAACGACCCCGAGATCTACGCCGAACGCAAGGCCCTGGGCGCGGCCCTCGCCGACGACGTCCTCGCGCAGATCCGCGACGACCACGACAACGCGGTCTTCTCCTACATCCCGAACACGGCGGAGATCGCCTGGTACGGCCTGATGGAGGAGCTCCGCAAGCGCCGCCGCTCCCAGGTCCGCGACAAGCTCGTGGCCGCGCAGCGCGCCGGGAAACTCGACGAGGCGACGATCGAGAAGCTCGTCCTCGGCGGCTGGCCGCGCGGCGAGAAGGTCGCCCACAAGGACGTCAAGCTGCGCACGTTCATCTCCCAGGAGAAGAACCGCATGCAGATGGCCTCGCACGTCTACGACATCTCCTACGGCACGGTGCGCGAAGGCGACACGCTCGTCTGCGTCGACGACTCGATCGTCCGCGGCACGACCCTGCGCCAGTCCATCCTGCGCATCCTCGCCCGCCCGAACCCGAAGCGCATCGTGATCGCCTCGACGGCCCCGCAGATCCGCTACCCGGACTGCTACGGCATCGACATGTCCGAGATGGGCAAGTTCCTCGCCTTCCAGGCGGCGGTCGCGCTCTGCAAGGAGCGCGGCGTCGCCGACCTGCTCCGCGAGGTCTACGAAGACTGCGTCGCCCAGGCGAAGAAGCCGACCAAGGAGATGCGCAACCACGTGAGGCGCATCTACGACGCCTTCACCGAGGAGGAGATCGCCGCGAAGGCCGCCGAACTCGTCTACCCGGCCAAGAGCGGCTGGAAGGGCGAGCTGGTCCTGGTCTTCCAGAAGATCGCCTCGCTGCACAAGGCCTGCCCGACGAGCCGCGGCGACTGGTATTTCACCGGCGACTACCCGACCCCGGGCGGTCTCGGCGTGCTCAACCAGGCGTACATCAACTACTGGGAGAAGCGCGAAGGCCGCTCGTACTGATCAGGCGTAGAGGCGGAACGGGGCGGTGCGCGCGCGGAAGGCCGCGGCGTCGCCGTCCCAGCGGCGCATCCAGCGGGCGAGGTCGACGCGCGCGCCCTGCGTGCGCAGCTCCTCGAAGAAGGCCTCGCTGCCGAGGTGCTTGATGAAGAGCTCGCGCTTGCCGCCGGTCAGCCCGGCGAACGGGTTCGGCGCCCAGACGCACGCCTGACGGAAGAGATGGAGCGAGATCGCGGTGGGGCGGAACGCGGCGTAATCGCTGATGGCGAGGTAGACGCCCTGCGTCCCGTCGGCGAGCTGCTGGGGCTGCAGCGCGAGACCGGGGACCGCGGAGCCCAACGCGGCGACGAGCTCGGCGGCCTTGCGACGGGGATAGGTAAGGAAGCGGAAATTACGGCCGGTGCCGGCGCTGTGGCTGAAACCGGAATCCATGCAGCCGAGGCCGGTCATGGCGTAACCCATCGCGGCCTGCGGGCTGTCGATCATCGGCGAAGTGGGCGTCCAACGCAGGCCGGTGAGGTTCCAGGTCATCGAGCGGCGCCAGCCGCGCATGGCGACGACTTCAAGCTGGCCGCGACGACGCGTCGCTTCGTCGAGTTCAAGGACGCCCGGCGTGGCGACGGCCCAGCGGGCGAGCTCGCCGATGGTCAGGCCATGGACGTAAGGGGTCTCGTAGGCGCCGACGTAGCTGCGCCACTTGCGGTCGAGGAACGGGCCGTCGACCTTCTCGCCGCCGAGCGGGTTCGGTCGGTCGAGCACGATGACGCGGACGGGACGCGGGAGCGAGAAGCACGCCTCGATGACGTAGCGCATGCAGCTCACGTAGGTGTAGGAACGCGCGCCGATGTCCTGGAAGTCGATGACGATCGCGTCGAGGCCGGAGAGCATCTCCGGGGTCGGCTTGCGCGTCGCGCCGTAAAGCGAATAGACCGGCAGGCCGGTGCGCGCATCCTTCGCATGGCCGACGGAGGCGTCCGCCTTCGCGACGCCGTCGATGCCGTGCTCCGGTCCGAAGAGCTTCACGAGCCGGACGCCGGGGGCGCGCGCGAGGACGTCGACGGTGCGGCGGCCGGAGCCGTCGACGCCGGCGCGATGGGTGACGAGGCCGACGCGCAGGCCCTGCAGACGGGCGAAGCCTTCGGCGGCGAGCACGTCGACGCCGAGCATCACCTTGCCGGTCGCCGCACCGCCCACCGGCGCAGGCCGGACGGCCGGACCGCTGACGGAACCGACGCCACCGCCGCCCGCGCAACCGGACAGAGCATAGGCGCCCAGCGAACCCAAGGCGGTGAGGTGAAGGAAGTCGCGACGGTCCATGGGGAAGCAGTGACCGCATCTTCGGCGTTTCGCCGGAGGGTTCAAAGTCCGAAATCGAAAATCCGTTTGCAGGCGAGGGACCTCGCCGACACCTTCCCGCCATGCGCGTCGCCCTCCTCGGTTCCGGTCGCGGCTCCAACGCCGACGCGGTCCTCCGCGCCCAAGCCGAGGGACGCCTGGGCAAAGCCAAGGTCGTCGGCATCTGGTGCGACGTCCCGACCTGCAAGATGCTCGAGCTCGGTCCGAAGTACGGCGTCCCCGCCCGCTTCCTCGACACCGGCCCGTTCAAGACGAAGTTCTCTCCCGAGCGTGAGCAGGCCTGGGCCGACGCCCTCAAGGCCGCCCAGGTCGACCTCGTGGTGCTCGCGGGCTTCATGCGCGTGATCAAAGCGCCGCTGCTCGACGCCTTCCCGGGACGCATCATCAACCTCCACCCCAGCCTCCTGCCCGCCTTCCCCGGCCTCGACGGCATCGGCCAGGCCTGGAACGCCGGCGTCCCGGAGGCCGGTTGCACCGTGCATTGGGTCAACGCCGAGATCGACGGCGGCGCCCACCTCGGCCAGACGCGCGTCACCCGCGAGCCCGGCGACACCCTCGAGTCCTTCGCCGACAAGATCCACGCCGCCGAACACGCGCTGCTCCCCGCCGTGATCGCCCGCCTGAGCGAGACGCTTTCCTGATGATCGAACTGAAGTGCCCCATCCACGAAGACATGGTCCAGCCGCTGGAGGACCATTTCTGCGAACTGACCCGCTCCTCCTGGATGCTCTTCCATGAAGGCCCCGGTAAGCCGCACTTCGTGATGGGCTACTTCGACACCAAGGCCGAAGCCGACGAAGCCTGGGCCGGCCTGCGCAAGGCCTTCAAGAAACTCCCCGAGGCCTACGACGAGACCGTCATGGCCGACAAGGACTGGAAGGAAGCCTACAAGGAACACCTCAAGCCGTGGGACCACGGCCGCCTGCACTGGGTCCCGGCCTGGATGCGCGGCAAGCACGCCGTCCCCGCCGACGCGGCGGTGATCTGGTTCGACGCCGGCCTCGCCTTCGGCACCGGCGACCATCCCACGACCCGCCTCTGCGCCATCCGCATGATGGATTTCCTGGAGACGCATCCCGCCGCGCAGGTCTCCGTCACCGACGCCGGCTGCGGCTCGGGCATCCTCGCCCTTTCCGCCGCCAAGCTCGGCTGCGGACGCATCGCCGGTTTCGACCGCGATCCGGAATCCGTGCGCGTGAGCATCGCCAACCGCGAAGAGAACGGCCTCGCCGACGACGCCGTCGCCTTCCATCACGCCGGGCTCGAAGAAGGCTTCCGGCTCACCGGGCGGGCCGACGTCGTGCTGGCCAACATCATCAGCGACGTGCTGTGCATCTACGCCGACAACCTCGTCGACTCCGTGAGCCCCGGCGGCGTGCTCGCCCTGAGCGGCATCCTCGCGAAGGAACAGGAGGCGGTCCGCGCCCATTTCGAAGCCAAGTGCCGCTCGGCCTGGGGCGAATGCGCGCGCGCCGACGGCCGCGTGATGGGCGAATGGAGCGACGTGGCCCTGTTCCGTCCGCTCTGAGGATTTGCGTCCGCCGAAGCACCGCCCAACCTGCTCCCCATGCACGAGACCACCGCCCGCCGGATCCGCTACGGCCGCCTGATCGCCCTGGCCTTCGGCGTGTTCTGCCTCGCGATGGGCGTGAACGAACTGCTGGGCGGAATCGCCCTCGGACCGTTGCGCATCCCGCCCCGCTGGAATCCCGCGGTCGTCACCTTCCCCGTCGCGCTGCGCGCCGAGTCCTGGTTCCTCATCGCCTACGCCGGCCTGCTCTTCCTACCCTGGCGCAGCATCGTCTCGGCGAAGGTCTGGAACCGTCTCTTCGTGGTGCTCTGCGTGGCCTCGCTGGTCTTCGCCTTCGCGATGATCTCCGAGGTGATGGCCAAGAACTACGTCGCGCAGGCCGCCGGCATGAAGGCCCGCATCCCGGTCTTCCAGGCGATCCTGCTCTTCCTCTGCCTCGGTCAGATCCCGCTCGAGCTCTTCAGCCGCAAGCCGGAGCTGCTCGACTGATCAGAGCGCGCCGAACAGCCGGCCCCAGGGAATGAACCAGGGCCAGACCAGGACGATGACGACGAAGCTCAGCGTGATGCCCGCCGGGATTTCGCTCCTGCGTCGGGCAAGCAAGCGCGGCATGACATACGCGAGCAGCCATACGGACTTGTAGAAAACCTGGAAGGCAAGGAGCCACAGGAAGGCTTCAGGCTGACGGACGCCCAGCACGGATAGCGCGAGGATGGCCAACCAGAGCGACCCGACCAGCGTGCGCCAGCCGGCGCTTTCGGCAAAAGCACCGTGGTCCGTGGCCGACGCCTTCAGCAAGGTCCCGAAGCCGACGGGGACCAGGATCAGGATGTTGACCCAGAAGAGGACCTGCGGAGCCGACATCGCTCAGAGCGAAGCGTGCAGCGCTTCAGCGCGACGCATCGCTTCTTCGAGCGTCGGCGCGGTCACGGTGATGTGGCCCATCTTGCGTCCCGGCGCGGCCTTGCCCTTGTCGTAGAGGTGGAGCTTGGCGGAAGGATCGGCGAGGACCTTGGTCCAGTCGGGCTCCTGACCGTCGCGCCAGACGTCGCCGAGCAGGTTGACCATCGCGGAAGGCGCGAGGGGCTTCGTGCCGCCGAGCGGCAGTCCGCACACGGCGCGGACATGCTGTTCGAACTGGCTGGTCTCGTTGGCGTCGAAGGTCTGATGGCCGCTGTTATGCGGACGCGGGGCGAGCTCGTTGACGACGATGCGTCCGTCCTGGACGAACATCTCGACGGCGAGCAGGCCGACGAGGCCGATCTTCCCGGCGATGCTCAGCGCGAGCGCGCGGGCTTCGGCGGCGGTCGCCTCGGAGATGCGGGCCGGCGAGAGCGAAAGGTGCAGGATGTGGTTGCGGTGGATGTTCTCGGCCGGGTCGTAGACCGCGGTGCGGCCGTCGACGGTCCGCGCGACGAGCACGGAGATCTCCATCTGGAACGGCACCCAGGCTTCGAGGACGCCCACGGCGCCGCCGATCTTGGCCCACGCGGCGGCGAGGTCGGCCTCGGCGGTCGGCAGCTTGACCTGTCCTTTGCCGTCATAACCGAAGTCCGCGGTCTTGAGCACGCACGGGAAACCGATGGTCTTCACCGCGGCGCGCAGTTCCTCGAGCGAGGAGACCACGGCGAAATTGGCGCAAGGGATGCCGGCGGCGCGGAGGAACTCCTTCTCGCGGCGGCGGTTCTGGCAGGTCGCCAGGACGGACGCGGACGGATGGCAAGGCACGGACTTGGCGACGAACTCGACCGTCGCGGGCGGGATGTTCTCGAACTCGAGCGTGACGCGGCCGCAGCCTTGGGCGAAGCGCGTGAGCGCGGCGGTGTCGCTCCAGTCGGCGGTGACATGTTCGTCGGCGATCGCCGCGGCGCAGGCGCCGGCGGAAGGATCGAAGGTGCGCACCTTGTAACCGAGACGACGGGCGGCAATGGCCGACATGCGACCGAGCTGGCCGCCGCCGAGGATGCCGATGGTGCCGCCAGGCTGCAGGGGTCGCTCCATGGCTCAGCGCTTCTTACCCTTGCGGCCGGGAATCGGGTTATCGAGCACGGCCTTGGTCTGCGCCGCGCGGTAATCGTCGAGCTTCTTGGCGAGCTTGGCGTCGGAGAGGGCCAGCACCGCGGCGGCGCCGAGGGCGGCGTTGATCGCGCCGGCGCGGCCGATGGCGAACGTATGCACGGGGATGCCCGCGGGCATCTGGACGATCGAGAGGAGTGAGTCGATGCCGTCGAGGGACTTGGACTGGACGGGCACGCCCATGACGGGCAGCGAGGTCATCGCGGCGACCATGCCGGGAAGATGGGCCGCGCCGCCGGCGCCGGCGATGATGACCTTGAGGCCTCGTCGCCGCGCGGCCAGGGCGTAGTCCTTCAGCTTCAGCGGCGTGCGGTGGGCGCTGACGACCTCGGCTTCGAAGGCGACGCCGAGTTTCTTGAGGGTGTCGGCGGCGTTGACCATCGTCTCCCAGTCCGACTGGGAGCCCATGATGATGCCGACCTGAGGGGCGGAGGAAAGCGCGCGAGCCATGGCCGAAGCGTGTCGGAGGCGACCCCGCCTGTGAAGCCCGAAGCGAAAAAACTACTCCGCGGACGGCGCGTATTCGGGGACGAGCCGACGGATGCCCTGCTTGCAGGCGGCAGGGTCCAGCCTCAGGAGGTCGTTGACCTGCGCGCGCAAGCCTTCCGGCGTGGCGACGGCCTCGCCCTCCGCGACGAACCGGAAGATCCTCGGGTGCGTCGTGGGACGGAACTGCTCGCCGTCGCAACGGAGTTCCTCGACGAGCTTCTCGCCGGGGCGCAGGCCGATGATGCGGATCTCGATGTCGGCATCCGGACGCAGGCCGCTGAGCTCAATGAGCTGACGGGCGACGTCGATGATCCTGAGCGGCTCGCCCATCTCGAGGACGAGGATGTCGCCGCCCTGCCCGAGCGTCGCGCTCTGGAGGACGAGGCCGACCGCCTCGGGGATGGTCATGAAATAACGCTTCACTTCCGGATGGGTGACCGTGACCGGACCGCCGGCGGCGATCTGACGTCGGAAGATCGGGATCACCGAGCCGGAAGATCCGAGGACATTGCCGAAGCGGACCGCCATGAAGCTCGTTCGGCCGCCGACGCGGGCCTGGAGCGAGCGGAGCATGAGCTCGGCGAGACGCTTGCTCGCGCCCATGACGTTGGTGGGGTTCACCGCCTTGTCCGAGGAGATGAGCACGAACTTCTCCGCGCCATGCTCGGCCGCGAGATGCGCGACGACCCAGGTGCCTTCGACGTTGTTCTTCAGGGCCTCGCCGGGCTGGGCCTCCATCATCGGCACGTGCTTATGGGCGGCGGCGTGCAGCACGAGGCTGGGACGGTGGGCGAGGAAGACCTCATTGATCCGGGCGGCGTCCGTGACGTCGGCGACGACCGGCGTGATGAGCGCGCCGTAGCCCGCCGCGATGAGCTCCTGCTCGGCCTGATAGAGCAGCACCTCGCACTGATCGAGGAGCAGCAGGCGGCCGGGCGCGTGCGCCGCGACCTGACGGCAAAGTTCGAGCCCGATGCTGCCGCCGGCGCCGGTGACGAGGACGACGCGCCCCTTGACCATGTCGGCGATCGCCGCGTCATCGAGCTTCACGGGCTCGCGGCCGAGGATGTCTTCGACGGAGATCGGACGGATGTCGGAGGCGCGGACGCGACCGCCGGCGAGCTCCGCCATCGAAGGCACGACGAGCACGCGGAGGTTGCTGGCGGCGGCGAGCGCGCTGACCTCGCGGATGCGGCGCACGCTGGTGGAAGGCAGCGCGAGGATGATCTCGGTGACGCCGAACTTCTCCGCGAGCTCGCCCATGCGCGCCGGCGAACCGACCACGGGCACGCCGTGGATGTGCAGGTCGTGCTTGGCGGCGTCGTCGTCGAGGAAGCAGACCGGCTCGAGGCCGTGACCACGGCGGCCGAGCAGGTCGGCGACGAGCTGCGCGCCGGTCTGGCCGGCGCCGACGACGGCGATGCGCTCGACCACGCCGACGGACGAGGCGGATCCGGCGGAGAAGCGCTCGCGGAGGGCGCGGACCGAGACGCGGAAGCCGATGAACAGGACCAGCGAAAGGTTGAAGTCGATCAGCGTGACCCCGCGCGGCAGGCTGAAGGCGTCGCCCGGAGTGCCGCTGCCGAGCAGCGGCGGGAGGGCCAGCGCCGCGAAGGTGGCGGTCGCCAGGGCCAGGGCGGTGCGCAAGGCATCGGGAAGCCGGAAATAATAGAAGACGCCGCGGAACTGTCCCCAGAGGGCGAGCAGGCAGACCTTGAGCGGGACGACCCAGAGCAACGCGAACGGCCGCTGTTCGTAGAGATAAGCCTCGAAGGCCAGATGCTCCGCGGTCGTCGGCTCATCGGCGCCGACGAAGCGCAGCTCATACGCGAACCACAGCGAGAGCGCGGCCAGCAATCCGTAGGCCGCGAAGAAGAACGCGGCGCGGGCGAGACGGGGGGCGGGGAAGGC
>JBEDDU010000123.1:0-7717 GCA_041176065.1 Verrucomicrobiota bacterium
CGCCGGCATCATCGACAACAAGAACCAGGCCTCGATCTCGTCGGGCGCCGACAAGCCCGAGAACGCCAAGAAGCCCAAGGTGCTCGTCGTCATCGGCGACGCGACCGAGCTGCTCGACACGATGTATCCGGTCTACCGCCTGCAGGAAGCCGGCTTCCAGCCCGTGTTCGCGACGCCCGAGAAGCGCGTCTACCAGACCGTCCTCCACGAGGTGAAGCCCGGCTGGACGATCACCAAGGAGTGGGAGGGTTACACGATCAACTCCGACATCGCTTTCAAGGACATCAAGCCCGAGGAATACGTCGGCATCTTCTTCAGCGGCGGACGCGCGCCGGAGTATATCCGCGAGGACGAGGCCCTGCTCGCCGCCACGCGCTGGTTCTGGGAGCACGGCAAGCCGATGATGAGCGTCTGCCACGGCGTCGAGATCCCCGCGCGCGCCGGCATCGTGAAGGGCCTGCGCATGGCCACCGTGCCGAAGTGCAAGTTCGACCTCGAGGTCTGCGGCGGCATCTTCGTCAACGCCCCCGTCGTCATCGACCGGAACATGGTCAGCGGCCGCACCTTCCATGACAACGGCGCGTTCGTCGGCCCTTGGATCAAGATGCTCGAGGCCGAAGCCGCCAAGAAGTAAGCCCATGCTTTCCCGTCGCGACTTCCTCCGCTCCGCCGGCCTCGCCGCCGCCGCGGCCGCCGCCGCGCCCGCCCTGCGGGCCCAGTCCGCGGAGCCGTTCCGCCTGCGGTACGTGCTTTCGTCCGCGATGTACGGCTACGCCCCGCTCGCGGAGGTGCTGCCCGAGGTCGCCAAGACCGGCAGCGAGTCGATCGACATCTGGTGCAAGGTGCACGGCGACCAGCGGGAGCAGGCCGCCGCGCTCGGCGACGAAGCCTTCGCGGCCCTCCTGAGGAAGCACGCCGTGAAGGTCGGCGTGAGCACCCGTTATCCGCTGGGACCGTTCAAGCTCCAGGACGAGATGGCCTGGGTGAAGAAGCACGGCGGCACCACCGTCGTCTGCGGCAGCACCGGACCGAAGAATCCTGCCGGCGCCGCGGCCAAGGCGGCCATCGCGAAGTTCCTCGAAGACATGAAGCCGCATGCCGCCAAGGCCGAGGAACTGGGCGTGCGCATCGCGATCGAGAACCACTCGAACCAGGCGCTGCACCATCCGGACTCGCTCCGCGCCTTCGCCGAGCTGAACAAGTCGCCCGCGCTGGGCGTGGCCTTCGCGCCGCACCACCTGCACGAGTGGGCCGACCAGATCCCGGCGCTGCTCCGCGACCTCGGCGCCCGCAACCTGCCGTTCATGTATTTCCAGGAGCATTCCGAGGGCATCTTCAAGAAGGCCTCGAAGGAAGAAGAGCTCCGCCAGATGGCCGGCCGCGGCAAGCTCGACTACCGCCCGATCGTGAAGGCCCTCCGCGACATCCGTTTCGACGGCCAGGTGGAGCTGTTCATGCACCCCACGCCGCGCGGCATCCCCGTCCTGCCGACCACCGCCGAGGTCACCGCGCTCATCAACGAGTCGCGCGCCTACGTCGAGAAGTGCGTCCGCGAGACCGCATGATGCTGCGCGGCGCGATCCTGCTCGGCGCCGTCGCGCTGCACGCCGAACCTTTGGTCACCGGGTTCGAGCGCTTCCATGCCGCCACGCCCACGGCCGAAGGCGGCCGCCTGCTTTACAACGAGCTCGGCTGCGTCAACTGCCACGGCGGCGAGACCGGCCTGCCGGCCTTGCGCGGCCCCGCGCTCGCGACCGTCACGCAGCGCGTCCGCTCCGAGTGGCTCAGGAAATTCGTCGCCGATCCCGCGTCGGCCCACCCCGGCGCCGTCATGCCGCAGGTGCTGGCGAAGGCCGATGACAAGACGCTCGTCGCGATCGAACATTACCTCGCCTCGCTGAAGCCGAAGGCCGCCGCCAAGGCTCCGGCCAGGATCATGCACGTCAACGGAAGCCGCGGAGGGGAACTTTTTCATACGCTCGGGTGCGTCGCCTGCCATGCGCCCGGAGCGGGCTACGTCCCGCCGGAAGGCGCACCCAAGGACTCCGAATTCACGCATCGCAGCGTCGCGTTCGGCGACCTCAAGGCCAAGTACAGCCTCGATAGCCTCGGTGCGTTCATTCTGGATCCGCTCAAGGTGCGGACCGACGGACGCATGCCCAAGACGGCCATGGACAAGCAGGACGCCATCGACATCGCCGGTTATCTCCTCGAGTTCCAGGGCAGCGACGGACGATTGGACAAGCCGGTCGTCTCCGTCGTCGCCGACAAGAATCTCGCGATCGCCGGACGCAAGGCCGTCATCGCCGCCCAGTGCGCCGCCTGCCACGAACTACCCAAGGACGCCGCGGCCAAGCCCGTGGCTTTGAAGAAGAACGAAGGCGGCTGCCTCGACGCCGCTCACGCCAAGGGCCCACGCTATGCGCTTTCCGAAGCCCAGCGCGCTTCGCTGAAGCTCTTCCTCGCGAAGAAGGACGAAGCCGCCTCGCCGAAGCTCGCCGCCGACCTGACCCTGCAGGCGCTCAATTGCGTCGCCTGCCATGAGCGCGACGGGAAGGGCGGCCCGGATGCCGCGCGTAAGCCTTATTTCCAGGGCGACCATAACCTCGGCGACACCGGTCGCTATCCGCCGCCCCTGACGGGCGTCGGCGGCAAGCTCCGCCCCGAGTGGCTGGCCAAGGTGCTCGCCCCGCGCGTCGACGCCAAGGGCGCCGAGCTGTTCACGAGCCATTACAAGGCGGACGAGACCCGGATCCGCCCTTACCTGAAGACCAGGATGCCGCAGTTCGGAGCGGCCACCGCCGACCTCGCGAAGCTCCTCGGCGTCGCCGACGCGCGCGCCGCGCTGAAGTTCGAAGGCGGCGACGATACCGCCGGACGCAAGCTGCTGGGCACGCAGGGTGGAGCAGGGTGCATCACCTGCCATCGTTGGGGCGATCGTCCCTCGCTGGGCATCCAGGGGCCCGACATCAGCAACATCGCCGCGCGTCTGCAGGAAGGCTGGCTGCGCGAGTATCTCATCAATCCGGCGGGATATCGTCCGGGCACGCTGATGCCGTCGTTCTGGCCCGGCGGCAAATCGTTCAACCCGACCCTCCTCGGCGGCGACACCGACAAGCAGATCGCCGCGATCTACAAGTTCGCCGAGAGCGCCAACGGCGAGCCGGAAGGCTTCCCGCAGAACCGCAACGGCGAGTTCGAGATCGTGCCCAAGGACCGCCCCGTCGTGCAGCGCGCGTTCCTCGACGGCGTGGGCGTGCGCGCGATCCTCGTCGGTTTCCCGACCGGCGTGCATCTCGCCTATGACGGCGACAAGGGCGGCCCCGGCCTCGCCTGGAAGGGACGATTCTTCGACGCCTACCTGACCTGGTTCTCGCGCTTCCCGACGTTCGAGAAGCCGATCGGCGAACAGGTCGTCGCCTGGCCCAAGCCCGCGGGACGATTCCTCGGTTACCGACTCGACGCCAAGGGCAACCCCACGTTCCTGAACGAGCAAGGCGGCGTGAAGGTCGAGGAGACCTACGAAGGCGTCGAGAACGGGCTGCGCCGCACCGTCACCTGGGCGCCCACGCCGGATTTCCAGCCCACGATCCATCACCCCGCCGGCCTCGCGCCCGCGGAGTTCCCCGCCACCGAAGGCCGACGCGTCTTCACCTACCTCTGGAAATGAAAGCCACGTTCGCCGCTTTTCTCGCCGCCGCTTCGCTTTCCGGGGCGTCTTACGACATCGCCGACATCCTGACCGCGAGCACCGCCGCCGACACGCGCGCCAAGGATTGGAAGCCGGGCGACGGACTCGCCCTGGAAGTCAGCGGCATGGATTGGACCGCCGACGGCAAGCTCGCGCTCACCATCCGCAAAGGCGAGGTCTGGCTGCTCGACGGCGTCCTCGCGCCCAAGCCCGACAAGGTCAGCTACCAGCTCTTCGCCTCGGGCCTGCATGAGCCGCTCGGCCTCCTGCGCGACGGCAAGGACCTGCTCGTCACCCAGCGCACCGAGACCACGCGTCTGCGTGACACCAACGGCGACGGCGTCGCCGACGAATACCTCACCGCGGGCGCGGGCTGGAACGTCTCCGGAGCTTATCACGGTTACGCCTACGGCCCCAAGCGCGACGGCCTGGGTCAGCTTTGGATCACCCTCAACCTGGACATGGGCGACCACTCCGACAACAAGGCGCCGTGGCGCGGCTGGGGCGGCGTCATCGGCCGGGACGGCAAGTTCGTGCCCATGGCGGCCGGCATGCGTTCGCCGTGCGGACTCGGCACGAACCTCGCCGGCGACATGTTCTGCGTCGACCAGCAGGGCACGTGGATCCCGACCACCCCGATCTACCATCTCCGCAAAGGCGCGTTTTTCCTGAATCCCGAAGGCATCGCCTCGCAGGACCGTCCGGAATCCCCGCTCAAGCTCTCCGCCAAGGTCCCCGAGAAGGTCCCTTATCCCGACGCCGTGAAGGCCTTGCCCGAGATGCGTCCGCCGGCGGTCTGGATGCCTTATAACAAAGTCGGCCGCAGCGGCACCGACCTCGTCACGTGCGACGCCGGCGGCAAGTTCGGCCCGTTCGACGGCCAGATGTTCGTGGCCGAGTTCACCGACGCCAAGGTCAGCCGCGTCTTCATGGAGAAGGTCGACGGAGAGTATCAGGGAGCCTGCTTCCCGTTCGTCGGCGGTTTCGCCTCGGGCATCGTCCGCCTCAACTTCGCGCCGGACGGGTCGCTCATGGTCGGCATGACCAGCCGTGGCTGGTCGTCGCTCGGCACCAAGGCCTACGGCCTGCAGCGTCTCCGCTACAACGGCACCCTGCCGTTCGCCATCAAGGAGATGAAGGCCAAGCCGGACGGCTTCGAACTCGTCTTCACCAAGCCCGTCGACGCGGCCCGGGCCGGCGACGTCGCCTCGTACCGCATGACCAACTACACGCTCTTCTATTCGGGCGCGTATGGCAGCGATGAGATCCAGGCCGCGCCGAACGCCATCGTCTCGGCCCAGGTCGCCGCGGACGGCCTCAGCGTGCGGCTCAAGGTCGACGGCCGCCGGGAACTTTACATCCACGAACTCCATGCGGACGGCCTCCGTTCGGCCGCCGGGGAACCGCTCGACCATGCGGACGCGTATTACACGCTGAACCGCATCCCGAAGAACTGACTCGCAACGGAAGGGTAATCCTTTCCTCTTGGGGGCTTGGCCGCCGCCCCTTCCATCCGTTCGGAACTCGGACCCACGCTGAAGCTGGCCGTCCCGATCATGCTCGGGATGCTCGGCTACGGACTCATGTTCGTCGTGGACGTGGCCATGGCGGGCCATCTCGGCGAGACCGCGCTCGCGGCGTCGGCCCTGGCCTCGAACCTCAACTACATCCCCTACGTCTTCGGCATCGGGGTCGTCGGGGCCATCGCCGTCTATCAGTCGCAGGACAACGGCGCCGGCGTCGAGGAATCCGCCCCGGCGATCCTGCGGCACGGCATGGTGCTCGCGCTCGCGCTGGGCGTGGTCACCGCCGCGCTGACGCATTGGGCGGCGCGCTTCCTGCCGCTGCTTGGTTCGTCGCCGGAGGTCACCGCCGAGACGCACGACTTCTTCGTGATCATGGCCTGGGCCATGGTGCCCGGCCTGGCCTTCCATGCGTTGCGCGGGCATCGCGATTCGCAGCACCAGCCGTGGATCTCGCTGGCCTGGCTGGCGGCGGGCATCCTCGCCAACATCTTCTTCAACTGGCTGTGGATGTTCGGCCATTGGGGCTTCCCGGCCATGGGACTCGCCGGAGCCGGCTGGGCCACGCTCGTCTCGCGCATCCTGATGCTCGTCGGCCTGTGGGTCACGCCGGGGCGCGGTGAGGTGCGCTGGGCGGACGGACTGCAGCTCGCCGTCTTCCGTCGCCTGCTCGCCACCGGCTGGCCGGCCGGGCTGCACAGCCTCAGCGAAGTCGGCATCTTCGCGGTCGTGCCGGTGATGGCGGGATGGATCAACGCCACCGCGCAGGCCGCGCACCAGGTCGCCATCAGCACCGCCTCCGCCGCGTTCATGCTGCCGCTGGGGCTGGGCATCGCCGCGGGTATCCGCGTCGGTGAGGCCTATGGCGCCAAGGATGCGCGCAAGGTGCAGGCCGTCGGCTTGGGCGCGATGATGCTCGGCGGCGTCATGATGGGGGCTTACGGCCTCGCCATGATCCTCCTGCGCCCGTTGCTCATGGAGACCTATGGCGTGGCCGGGACCGAGACCGCGGCGCTGGCCTCTGGCTTGCTCGTCTTCGCGGCCATCTGGGCGCCCTTCGACGGCGTGCAGGTCGTGGCCGCCTATCTGCTCCGCTCGGTGAACCGGGCCGCGTGGGCGTCGTGGAGCGTCTTCATCGTCTACTGGCTCTTCTGCCTGCCTTTGGCGCTGGCCTTGGCGTTCCCGGCCGGCTTCCGTCTCTTCGGCCTGCCTGTCGGCCGATGGGGCATGGGCGCCTCGGGCATCTGGATCGCCTTGGCGACCGGGCTCATCCTGGTCTCGCTGGTGATGGGATGGAAGTTCCGGCGGTCAGCCCAGACGGACGTGGACGCCTGAGTCGTCACCTCGCCGACGCTTTTCGGTCGGGAGAACTTAACACGGCCGGTCTTGCGAGGCGCGCCTGCTGGCTACCCTTGAGGACGCACCCCAATGCACCTCACCCACGCCATCACCCTTAGCCGGGAGACGGAAGAAGATCCGGAATACGGTTTCCGTGAGGAAGCCGCCGCCGACGCGACCCATCAGTCGCTTGAGAAACTCCAGCTGCTCGCGTTTGAACTGCGCGACTGCGGGACTTACCCTCAGGCGATCGAGCGCGTCTGCGACTACGTCGTGCACGACCCCGTGTACGCCGATTCCACCCGATCGCTCTTCCGGTCCACCCTGGAGTCCCTGCGACGTCGCGCCGTCTAGGCCGCGCTACGGAAGCCGCCGTTCCTCGGGCCGCTCCCGGGGCGGGGAGCTGTCGTCTCCTGATCCGTAAAACAAAGAAGCCGACCTTACGGTCGGCTTCTCGGAGGACTGCCAGGGCGGCTTACTTGAGCGAGCAGCTAGTCGAAGCCGTCGGGACGATCTCGACCTTGCGGTGCTCGGCGTCCCACTTCACGAGGCCGTCGGCCTTAGCGAAGAGGGTGTGGTCGCGGCCCATGCCGACGTTACGGCCCGCGTTCATGCGGGTGCCGCGCTGGCGGATGAGGATCGAGCCGGCGGTGGCGAATTCGCCGCTGTAAAGCTTCACGCCGAGGCGCTTGGAGGTGGAGTCGCGGCCGTTGGAGGAAGTGCCGCCGCCTTTCTTTGTTGCCATGGTGGGTGGACGTTAAGGGTTAAGCAGAGATGGACTCGACCTTGATCACCGACAGCTCCTGGCGGTGGCCGCGGCGGCGGTAGTAGCCCTTACGGCGGCGGTGCTTGAAGATGTCGATCTTCTCGCCGCGCTTGTTCTCAAGGATCTTGGCGGTGACCTTCGCGCCGGCGACGGTCGGGGTGCCGATCTTGGCGGAGGCGCCTTCGCCGACCAGGAGGACCTGGTCGAAGGTGAGGACGTCGCCTTCGTTCTTACCAGGGTACTGGTTGACGATGAGGATGTCGCCCTGAGTGACGGTGAATTGGCGACCGGAGGTGATAAATGTGGCCTTCATGGCTGTCGGAAGGTCGGAGCAAACGGACTCGAGGGGGGTTGGCAAGGGGAATTGTCGGGTGATGGAGGATAGAGGCAGCTGCAGGG
>JBEDDU010000124.1:0-3480 GCA_041176065.1 Verrucomicrobiota bacterium
GTCTCTGACAAAAAACTAGGGCAGCACGCGGTGCTGCCCCTACCTCGATACAGCTATGTCGTGACGCGGTCCCGACCCTACCCATGTAAGGTATTGGCGGTTAGCGGTTGGCGGTTGGGAGAGCCAAGAAACAAATAAGTCAGGATGCTGTAATGTATTCGGCGCGAAGACCTATGTTTATCTAACCGCTAACCGCCAACCGCTAGCTGCTTAAACCACTTTCGTCACGGCCTCATCGCCTTGAGCGCCGCCAACGCCCGGTCACGACCGGCGGTCAGGCCGACGAGCGGGGCGGGGTAATCCTTGCCGAGTTTGATGCCGGCTTCGGCGAGGACGTGCATGGGAGCTTCCCACGGCTGGTGGATCCACTCGGCGGGGAGCTTGGCGAGCTCAGGCACCCAGCGGCGCACGTAGTCACCATCGGGGTCGAACTTCTCGCCCTGGAGCACGGGATTGAAGACCCGGAAATACGGAGCGGCGTCGGCGCCACAGCCACCGGCCCACTGCCAGCCCATGGTGTTCGCGCCGAGGTCGGCGTCGACGAGGGTGTCCCAATACCACTTGGCGCCTTCGTTCCAGGGCTGGAGGAGGTGCTTCACGAGCACCGAGGCGGCGATCATGCGCACGCGGTTATGCTGCCACCCGGTCTGCCAGAGCTGGCGCATGCCGGCGTCGACGATCGGGTAGCCGGTGCGGCCGACCTGCCACGCGCGCAGGAGCTTCTTGTCCGGCTGCCACGGGAATTTCTCAAACTCCTTGCGGAGCGGACGGTCCGGGGTCTCGGGGAAGTGATGGATGAGGTGCTGGGCGAACTCGCGCCAGCCGACCTCGGCCACGTATTTCTCGCCGCCCTTGGTGCCGAGATGTCCGGCGGTGCGCACGGCGTCGACGATTTCCAGCGGGGAAATCTGACCGAAGTGCAGGTAGGGAGAAAGGCGCGAGGTGCCGTCGTTCTTAGGGATGTCACGTTCGGTGGGATAATTCTTCACCGGCGCGGCCACGAAGTTCTTCAGACGCTTCTCGGCGCCGGCGCGTGTCGGATCCCAGTGCTTCGGGAAATCGGTGTCCCATTTGATCTTCGGGAGCAGGCCGAGCTTGGCGACCTCGACGGACTTCAGCGGCTTCTCAAAAGGTGTCAGCTTCTTCGGGGCCTTGAGCGGGATGCCGAACTTGAGGTTCGCCAGGCAGTTCTTCCAGAAGGGCGTGAAGACCTGGAACGGATTGCCGGCGAGGGTCTTCACGAGGTGCGGCTCGTGCAGGAGATTGCCGTTGAACGACTCGGCCTTGAGGCCGGCGTTGCGCAGCGAGGTCTTCACCTGGGTGTCGCGGGCGATGATCAGCGGCTCGTGACGACGATTCCAGACGACGAGTTCCGCGCCGGTCTCCTTCACGAGCTGCTTGAGCTCGGCGAGCGAATCGCCGTGGCGGATGACGAGCGGGGCGCCGGCTTTCTCAAATTGTTCGGCGAGATCTCCGAGCGCGTGGTGCAGCCACCAGTTCGACGCGCCGCCCGGCTGCCAATGGCCTTCGGCCTCCGGGTCATGGATGAAGACCGGGATAACCGCGCCGCCATGCTTCACCGCCGCGTCCAACGCCGGGTTGTCGGCCAGACGAAGATCAAGGCGAAGCCAGACGATGGCAGGGGAGGGCATGGCGTGAACCTAACGGCCGAAAGGAAGAGTGCAAATGGATGCGCCTAATAGGGGGCAAGTGGGCACGGTGACATGGTGACAAGGGGAAGACACAAAGAGGCTCGGAGGCCCAGCGGCCCAGTTGATCAGAAGGGGAAATGGGTAGGGTCGGCACTGCGTGCCGATCTAGCTGTATCGGGACCTAGGTCAGCACGTAGTGCTGACCCTACCTAATCACAATCAATGTCGTGATGCGGTCCCGAGCCTACCTGCGAAGGCTGCGCCTTCGAGGGGGCATGCTGGCACGCTGGCAAGTGGGCATGTGGAAATGCATCTCCTCTTGTCCACGTGTCACCGTGCCCACGTGCCCCCTGCGACGCGCTCCGCGCGTCGCGCTTACCAAGCGTAGCTCTGCTTCTTCTTCACGCGGCAGGCGAACTCGACGAGGAGCTGGACCGACTGCTCGACGACGTTGAGGTCGACGACTTCGCCCGGGGTGTGCATGTAGCGGAGAGGGATGGAGAGCAGGCCGCAGGCGACGCCGGGGCCGGCCATCTGGATGGCGCGGGCGTCGGTGCCGGTCGGACGCGATTCCGCGCCGATCTGGTAAGGGATGCCGAGCGATTCGGCGGCTTCGACCATCTGGTCGTAGACGAGCGGGTTGATGTTCGGGCCGCGGGCGATGATGGGACCGCCGGAAAGGGTGAAGCGACCGAACTTGCGGTTGTCGGCGTCGGGGTGGTCGGTGGCGTGGCCGACGTCGACGGCGATGGAGACGTCCGGGTGGATGCCTTGGGCGGCGACCTGCGCGCCACGCGTGCCGATCTCTTCCTGGGTGGTGGCTACGGAGACCACGCGGGCGGCGAGCTTCTTCTCCTTGGAGAGACGGCGGAAGGCTTCCATGCACACGTAGGCGCCGGCCTTGTCGTCGAACGCGCGGGCGACGCCGATGCTGCCGCGGAGGATCTCCGGGCCGTCGGTGTAGACGGCGGGGTCGCCGATGCGGACGATCGCGAGGGCGTCGGCGCGGTTGTTCACGCCGATGTCGATCCACATGTCATGGCGCTCCGGGACGCGCTTGCGGTCTTCGGGCGAGAGGAGGTGGACGGCGCGCTTGCCGGTGATGCCGAGCACGGGGCCGTTGCGGGTGAGGATGTGCAGGCGACGGCCGGAGGGGATGATCTGGTCGTGGCCGCCGAGGAATTCGAAGTAGAGGTAGCCCTTGTCGTCGACGTGCGAGATGATCAGGCCGATCTCGTCGATGTGGCCGGCGAACATCAGCGTAGGGCCGCCGTCGCCCTTGAGCTCGGCGATGCGGTTGCCGAGCGCGTCCTTGGAATATTTGTCGGCCGACTTCTCGACGTGGGCGTCGATGACCTTCTGGGCCGCGAACTCATGGCCGGTCGGGGATTTCGCCTCGAGGAGTTCCTTCAGGAATTCAGGGTAGCCAGGGGACTTTTTGGACATGACTGGGTTCTACCCCTATTCGACTAAAAGTCGAGCGAGGGCTCGTGGACGAGCCCTCGCAGGGGGCACGTTGACAAGGTGACACGTGGGCAAGGGGGCGATGGCAGAGAGGCCCAGTTGACCAGAGGCTCAGAGGCCCAGAAATAAAAGCGATGCTTCGGGTAGGGTCAGCACTGCGTGCTGACCTAGGGCCCGATGCAACTAGGGCAGCACGCGGTGCTGCCCCTGCCTCGATACAGCTATGTCGTGACGCGGTCCCGACCCTACCAATTGCATCCCATTTATTCCTGGGCCTCTGAGCCTCTGGTCAACTGGGCCTCTCTGCCATCGCCCCCTTGCCCACGTGTCACCTTGTCAACGTGCCCCCTGCGAGGGCTCGTCC
>JBEDDU010000125.1:0-9389 GCA_041176065.1 Verrucomicrobiota bacterium
GCGCAGGAGAAGGCCTCCCAGGCCTTCCTCGACCGTCGCCGCTGGGCCGCGATGGCCATCCGCAACGTCGCCCGTTGCGCCAAGTTCTCGTCGGACCGCTCGATCGGCGACTACGCCAAGCTGATCTGGAAGACCAAATCCCTCCCGATTCCGCGCTAAGAAGGGATTGAGGTCGGTCGCCGGGGCGCCCAAGATGGGCGGCCTTGCGACCCCGCGTCTCCATTCCCGTGCTGCTGGCCCTCGCCGTCCTGACGGCGGAGGGGGCGCAGCGTCCGGCCGGAGGCATCAAGGCCGGCGTGGTCATCACCGCCGAAGGCGGACTGGAAGGTACTCAGGTCTATAAATACGATGCCGAGGGCAGGCCCTTGGACGGCACGCCGGCCAAGGCGCGCTCCTCCAATCCGCTTCCGCGACCCGCGACCGGCGGTGCTGCCGCCGCGCCGGCGCCGGCTCCGGCGGCTTCCGCGGCTCCGAAGGTGGATCAGACCATCCGCACGGCCGACGGTCGGACCGTTCCTTTCTCCGTACAGGCCGAAGGGACAGGGAAGGGCGTCGACGGAGCCGTCGACGTGAACGCCGGCCTTAAGCGAGCCTCCAAGGCCAGCGGACTGATGGAGCAGCGTTTCGAGGCGGGGACGGCCCCGATCGGCAAGGAGCAGCTTTACGACCGCAACAACTTGGTGACCCTCGATACTTGGCACGGTCGCTACGACACCCTTGGCCGCAAGAAGGCCGACGTCGAACTGACCGACGGACTCGGCGCCGAGGTGCGTCCGAAGGACACCATCGAAGTGAAGTCCGTGGCCCGCACGAGTTCGACGGTCAACGGCGCCAAGGCCGAGATCCAAGCTTGGGAGGAACGCATGGGCGTGGTCTCCGATGACCGCTACGCCGGCGTGAAGTCCGACTGGCAAAGCCGTCTCAATCCCGGGCCGAAGAGCATCGAGCAGCTCTCGATGCAGGACATCAACCGCTACCAGTTCCGTCGGAACCGTTCGGACGAGCCGGGTCTCCCGGCCGTCAAACCCGGCTCGGAAGCGGTGAGGAACACGGGTGCCGCCAAGTAATCGGCGGGAAATGAGGCAATAACCCTGCGTTTTTGCCTCGCAGGTTAGGTCGGGGGATTTACTCCTAGACCCTTAACTTCATGAGCGACGCTCAGCCCAGGCCCGCCCCCGGCGGAATCAGTGACCTCGAGGTCAAAGATGGCCAGATCATCTTCGATTCCGTCTGGTCCGGACTGGAGCGCGAGTTCGGCCGCGAGAAGCTGTCCTTCCCGCGGGAGATCTTCTGGCTCAACGGCGCCCCGGGCGCCGGCAAGGGCACCAACACCGCGTTCATCCTCCAGTATCGCGATTACGCCGCCGACCCGATCGTGGTCAGCGACCTGCTCTCGAGCCCCGAGGCCAAGAAGCGCATCGACGCCGGCATGCTCGTCGGCGACCGCGAGGTCGTGGAGATCCTCTTCCGCAAGCTGCTCGAGTCGCAGTATGACAGCGGCGCGATCGTCGACGGCTTCCCGCGTTCGATGGTGCAGGTGGAGTGCCTCAAGCACCTCTTCGCCAAGCTCAACGACCTGCGCACCGAGTTCCGCGGAACGCCGCATGGCCCGCGTTTCCCGAAGCCGCACTTCCACATCCTCGTCTTGTTCGTCGACGAGAACGAGTCCGTCCGCCGTCAGCTGAAGCGCGGCCAGGAAGCGCTCGCCCAGAACGAGAAGGCCGCCCGCGAAGGCGGCCCGCTCGCCGAGGTCCGCAAGACCGACCTCACGGCCGAAGCCGCCCGCAACCGTTACCGCGTCTTCAAGGAGCGCACCTACGAGCCGCTGCAGTCGCTGCGCGACATCTTCCACTACCACTTCATCAACGCGCAGGGTTCGCTGCCGGAAGTCCAGGCCCGCATCATCAAGGAGCTCCAGTATCAGAGCTCCCTCGAGCTGTCGGAAGAGACGTATGACCTCATCTCGCCGATCCCGCTGGCCTCGCAGATCGTCCAGCACGCCCGCCAGGACCTCGTCCGCCGCCTCGACGACTACGCCGAGCGCAACGCCGAGGTCTTCCGTCAGGTCATCGAGCTGATCCAGGGCAAGTTCCTGCCGATCATCCGCGCCCACGCCATCTCCGGGCAGGCCCACGTCAACATCGAGACCCCGGTCTTCGACGACCCTCTGGCCATCTCGATGTTCATCGACATCTTTTCCGAGCGCGGCTTCCACGCCGTGGTCGACCAGCACCGCATCGAGATCCCGGAGACCATCGTCGCCGGCACCGGCAAGGTGATCACGCGCGTGAAGAAGGTCTGGCGCGTGTCGATCCGCTTCGAAGGTTCCGAGATCCGCCGCGGCGGCGCCTGAGCCTAGCGCGCGACGGACGGCTCGGCCTCGATCCGGTTCTCCGATCCCTCGCGGACGGAGAGACGGTCGGCGTGGCTCCGCTTGTCGGCCGGGCGGTCGTCGCGCAGGAGGTTGCCGGTCACGAGGCTGCGACTGAGGCGGGTCAGGCGCAGGGCGTGCCCGTCGCTGTCGAAGATGCTGTTATCCGTGATCCGGAGGCGGGCGCCGTCTTCGATGTCGACCGCGGCTTCGTGTCCATGGACGCCGACCACGACGTTCCCGGAGAAGGCGGAGTCCGCGACGCGGCGCAGCACGACGCCGTTCTTCTCGGCGAGTCCGTTGCCGTTGACGAGGTAGCGCGGGTTGCGGTCGAAGTTGTTGCCGGTGACCACGATGTTCTGGCTGTCCTCGACGAGCAGGTCGTGCGTGAAGCCTTCCCAGAAGGTGTTGGCCGAGACGGTGACCCCGCGGGCTTGGCGAATCTCGAGGTTGACCTGCACGTCGCTGAAGACGTTGCCGACGATGGTCACGTGCCCCTCGCGCGTATGCTCGCGTCCTTCACGGCGGAGCAGGGAGGGGTCTTTGCCCGCCCCGAGGATGCGGATGTTGGCCGATCCCGGCGCCTTGTGGGTGTGCTGGATGGTGCAGCCGGTGACCGCGACCTCGGCGATCGAGCCTCCTGTCGAATCAAGGAGGATGTTGGCCGAGGGCGGGCCGTTCTCGTCGTGGTTCGCCTCGATGTCGCAGGTGCCGACGTGCAGGTTGCGCACTTCTCCGCCCACGGCGACGATGCCGCCGCCGAGGTTGTAGCTGATGTGGCAGCCGGTGATGTTCGTCTGGTGGAGGTTGACGTTATCCAGGAAGAGCCCGACGCCGCGGTTGCGGTAGAGATGGCAGTCGGAGATGACGACGTTACGGTTGCGCACGGTGAGATGGATGGCGTGGCGGGCTTCCCGGATCGTCAGGCGGGAGAGGGTCAGCTGCATCGTGCCGGTCGCCTCAAGGCCGTCGGCTTCGGGGTTGGCGCCGATGATTTCGAGCCCTTGGACGACCGGAGTGCGTTGAGCCCAGGTCTCAGGCTTGAAGGATTTGGGCGCGGCGGTGCCGCCGTGCGTGCCGATGATCTTAAGGGCGGGACCCGGGCCGGCCATGATGAGCGTGGCCGTGCCATCGGACGACAGTCCGAAGGCGCCGAGCTTGGCGAGATCGACGGTGACCGTCTTCGTCAGGCGGTAGCGTCCCTTGGGAAGCTTCACGCTGCCGCCGCCGTCGACGAGCTGCTGCAGGGCTGCGGTATCGTCCGCCTGCCCGTCGCCGACCAAGGGCGCGGCGGCCGCGGATCCGAGGCAGAGCCAGGTCCATAGGCAGGCGAAAAGGGCGCGGGTAGGTTTCATTTCTTGAGCAAATCGGCCATCGCCCGGCCCATGGCTTCACCTACCTCCATGTAGGTTTCAGCGTTACCGTTGTAATGGCTGTTGCCGGATCCGCCCTTGGAGAGCGGGTGGGCGTAGACCGTGGCGACATTACCCTTGAACTCGGGGTGTTTCCCGGATTCGCCGTCGACCGCCAGCTGGGCCTCCAGGATTTTTCCTCCGTTGCCGCCGGACCCTTTTACGGCCTCGCCTAAGGTGGCCAGCACGAACTTCGCGCGCGGAGCTTCGAAATCCTGCCGGAGCCTGCGGATGAAGCGGACAAGGTTGGCTTCGTATTCGGCCGCGTGGGCGGCGTTGCCGCCGTCTTTTTCGCCCTGCCAGAAGAAGAAACCCGCGACCTCATACTGGCTCGCGCCCGGATAATGCTTCTTAAGGTCGGCGAGGATGCGCTTGGCGTTCGCGACGTCGTCGTCGTACTGCTTACCCGCATACCAATCGATCGGTTTGCCTTTCTTGTCCACCCACGGAAGGGGCGGTGGCGTCTCCACGCCCTTGGCCGGATCGGCCGCCCAGGAATCAGGACGCTCCTTGTAAGCAGGGTATACCTTGCCGTCGTGCAAGGTCCGCGGGCTGCCGGGAGGCAGCAGGTCCCAGCCAAGGCTGCGATTGCCGATGCAGCTTTTGAGGAGCATCACCGGCGCCGAGATCGCGTCGCCGAGCGGGTGGCCGATGCCGAGCTCGGGCCCCAGGTTCCGGCCGCCCGCCTTCAGCCATTCATCGTTGAAGATCTGCATGCCGCCGGCGCGGCCGACCATCACCCGCACGTAGCGGACGTCATCCCGGGCGGTCCAGAGGCCCGCGGCGTCGACGAGGTAAGGGTATTTCTTCTTCGCTTTGACGGCGTGTTCGAGCGAGCCATCAGGGCCGGATACCTTGCCGAGTCCCACCATGTTCGATTGGCCGAGCAGGATGAACACCTGGACCGGCTTGGTCAGGTCGGCCGGTTCGGCGCGGACGGACGCGGCGAAGGGGAACAGGGCGAGGAAGCCGAATCGGAACAGGGCTCTCATCGGGAGCCTTTCAGAAAGCCTTCGGCGCCCATCCATTCGCCGGCGGTCTTGGTCCAGCCGTCGACCGGGAACTTCGTCTGGCGCGTGCCGAAGCCGTGGCCGCCCTTCGAGTAGATGTGGATCTCGGCCGGGAGGTTCTGGCGCTTGTATTCGATGTAGAGCTTGGCGGCCTCAAGCGGGTTGGCACCGTCGTTGTGCGCCACCACGAAGAAGCAGGGCGGGGCATCGGCGGGCACGCTGAAGCCTTCGCGGAACTTGGTCTTGTCTTCCTTCTCGAGGAAGCCTCCGCCGTAGACGAAGATCGTGAAGTCCGGGCCGCGCGGGTCGTCGACGCCGGGCTTCTGTTCGTAGGTGCGGGGCGTGCGGTCCCAGGAGGCGTGGCCGACGAGGTTGGCGCCGGCGGAGAAACCGATCACGCCGACGCGCTTCGGATCGATGTTCCATTCCTTGGCGTGCTTGCGGACGAGGCCGAGCGAGCGCTGCAGATCCTGGACAGGATAGCCATAGGGCAGGGTCTCATCGGCCGTCGGGGTGCGGTAGCGCAGGAGGATACCCGTGATGCCGATGCTGTTGAGCCATTCGCAGACGCCCGTGCCTTCGTTCTTCGTCGACAGGAACCAGTAGCCGCCGCCCGGGCAGACGATGACCGCGGCGCCGTTCGGGTTGGCGGCCGGGTAGACCGTGATGGAGGGCTCGTTGATGAACGTCTCGCGGCCGGGTTGGCTGCCCTTCGGTCCGATGCGATCGAGCACCGACTTGGAAGGCTCGACGCGCTTGCCCGGGACGCCTTCGGGCCAGAGGGGCAGGACGGTTTCGGCGGCGGAGGCGGAAGTCGCCAAAGCCAGGAGGAGGAGCGTGAGGGAGCGCATCGGGGTGAGGCTAGGACAGCACACCCCGGCGATTGTGCCAAACAAAGAAGCGGCCGAGGGGCCGCTTCTTAAGACCGATATGACTACTGCGCTTAGGCGATGGCCTTGACGTAGATCTCGTTGGCCTTCTTCCAGTCGACGACCTTCCAGAAGGCGTCCACGTAGTCGGGGCGGCGGTTCTGGTACTTGAGGTAGTAGGCGTGTTCCCAGACGTCGAGGGCGAGGACCGGGGTGCCGTTCACATCGGCGACGCCCTTCATGAGGGGGCTGTCCTGGTTCGGCGTGGAGGTCACGGCGATGGACTTGTCGGCCTTGACGACGAGCCAGGCCCAGCCGGAGCCGAAGCGGGTGGTCGCGGCGGTCTTGAAGGCGGCCTTGAGGCCCTTCTCACCTTCGAGGCCACCGAAGGCCTTCTGGATGGCTTCGCCGAGGGCGCCGACGGGTTCGCCGCCGCCGTTCGGGGAGAGGATGTTCCAGAAGAAGGTGTGGTTGGCGTGGCCACCGGCGTTGTTGCGGACGGCGGTGCGGATGGACTCGGGGACCTTGGAGAGGTCGGCGATGAGTTCGTTGACGTCGGCCGGAGCGGCGAAGCCGGCTTCCTTGGCGAGGGCGGCGTTCAGGTTGGTGACGTAAGCGTTGTGGTGCTTGCCGTGGTGGATCTCCATCGTCGCCTGGTCGATGTGCGGCTCGAGGGCGGCGTGAGGATAGGGCAGGGGGGCGAGGGTGTAGCTCATGGTTTTGGTGGAAGAGGTCTGGGCGGAAAGGGAGGAGGCGCCGAGCGCGGCCGCAGCCAGGGAGGCTTTACCGATGAAGTCGCGTCGGTTCATGGGGCTACAGGTTGGGGAATTACGGCGGGGGTCAAGCCGAGGCGGTCGAATCGCGGCCGCGCTTCATGTTGAAATAGGCCTGCAGGATCTCGCGACAGGGGCCTTCGAGCACGCCGGAGGTGACTTGGACGCGGTGATTGAGCTTAGGCAGGCTGTGGAGTTCGACCGCGCCGCCCATGCAGCCCATCTTGGGGTCGCCCCAGGCGTAGACCACGCGGTTTAGCCGGCTCATGATCGTGGCGCCGGAGCACATCGGGCAGGGCTCCTTGGTGACGTAAAGGTTACATTCGTTGAGACGCCAGTCGCCGATCTTCTTGGCGGCTTGCGTGATCGCCAGCATCTCGGCGTGGGCGGTCGGGTCGTTGGCGCGTTCGACCTCGTTGTGGGCGGCCGCGATGATCTCGCCGCCACGCTCGATGACCGCCCCGATCGGGACCTCGTCGATCCGCCAGGCGTCGACCGCCAGATTGAAGGCCAAGGCCATGTAGAAGGCGTCGTCCCGGTTCAGCTGGGACGGGCGCATCTTCTCGAACGGGCAGATCAGCCCGGGGCGGGGGGTCGAGAGGTCGCCTTCCATGGGGGCAGGATTACCTAAGAGGGTCCCATGGCAAGAGGGGAGGCAGGCCCTCGTTAAGGGTGATTGACTCCCTTGATGGTTAGGGATGCACTGCCCCCAATAAGGCATGGCTGAAGAACCCGTTATCGAACTCGAAGGCAAAATCCTGCAGGTGCTTCCTGGCACCATGTTCCGGATCGAGCTCCCCAATAAGCACGTGGTGCTGGGACGTATCTCCGGGCGCCTCCGCAAGAACTTCATCCGCATCAACCCGGGTGACCGCGTGAAGGTCGAGATGACCCCTTCGGACCTGACGACCGCGCGCATCATCTTCCGACTGCGCGACACCGCACCACGTCCGGCGATGCCGCCGCCCAAGCGCCGTTACTAAGCCTCCTGAAGACCCGGTTATGCCGGGTTTTTTATTGCCGAGGAGAAGGACTTAATTCACTCATGTTGACCTAACAACCCTCGATTAACCATGGCCATCTACAACAGCGTCCTCGATACCATCGGTCACACCCCGCTCGTTCGTCTGAACAAGGTCACCGAAGGCCTGCACGCCGAAGTCCTCGTGAAGCTCGAGTTCTTCAATCCCCTCTCGAGCGTCAAGGACCGCATCGGTCGCGCGATGGTCGACGCCGCCGAGCGCGACGGCCGCCTGAAGCCGGGTGGCACCATCGTCGAGCCGACCTCCGGTAACACCGGCATCGCCCTCGCCTTCGTCGCCGCCGCCCGCGGTTACCGCTGCATCCTCACGATGCCTGAGACGATGTCCGTCGAACGCCGCGTCCTCCTCCGCCTCCTCGGCGCTGAGATCGTCCTGACCCCTGGCGCGAAGGGCATGCGCGGCGCCATCGAGCGCGCGACGCAGCTCCGCGATGAGATCGGTGCGAACGCCTTCATGCCGATGCAGTTCGACAACCCGGCCAACCCTGAAGTGCATCGCCGCACCACCGCGGTCGAGATCTGGGAAGACACCGAAGGCAAGGTCGACGCCATCGTCGCCGGCGTCGGCACGGGCGGCACCATCACCGGCGTCGCTTCCGTGATCAAGGGTAAGAACCCCAAGTTCCGCGCCATCGCCGTCGAGCCCGCTGCTTCGCCCGTCATCACCCAGACGATGTCCAAGCTCCCCGTGCAGCCCGCCCCGCATAAGATCCAAGGCATCGGCGCCGGCTTCGTCCCGAAGAACTGCGACGTCTCCCTGATCGACGAAGTCATCCAGGTCTCCAACGAAGATGCCTTCGCCACCGCGCAGGAAGTCTCCGTCCGCGAAGGCCTCGCCGTCGGCATCTCCTCGGGCGCCAACATCTGGGCCGCCCTCCAGCTGGCCAAGCGTCCGGAGTTCGCCGGCAAGCGCATCGTCACGATCGCCTGCTCGCCGAGCGAGCGCTACCTCTCGACCGCCCTGGCCGAGAAGGTCCGCGCCGAAGTCACCGCGCTCACCGCTTCGTAAACCGAGCTGACGGCTCGTCCCGAAGGCCTGCGTCGCGCGACGCAGGCCTTTTTGTTGGCACAGCGTTCGCCGCATGGTGAACGCAAGGGTAGGGGCGGGGCTACGCCACGCCCGCGGGCACGTCGTAGTCGTGCCCCTACCTTCGGCCACCATGCGGCGGCCGGCAGCCCTGGTATGACTGATGCTTTCTCCTTGAATCCTTTTCCCTAAAAGTGAACATCCGTTCACCTATGCTGGATATGCGTACATTGCAGGGGTTCGAGGCCCGGCGGCCGTTGGCCTTGCCGCTGCTCGGCTCCCGCGCGGTCGCCGGATTCCCGTCGCCGGCCGACGACCATATGGAGCGGCGCCTCGACCTGAACGAGCACCTGATCCGCAACCCGATCTCGACCTTCTTCCTGCGCGTCGACGGCGATTCGATGTCGGGTGCCGGCATCCTCACCGGCGACCTCATCGTCGTCGACAAGTCGCTTTCGCCGCGCGCCGGCACCATCGTGGTCGCCGAGGTCGGCGGCGAGTTCACGGTGAAGCACCTCGAACGCGACGGTGCGGGTGCGTGGAGCCTGCGCGCCGACAGCCCTCGCTGGCCAGGCTGGTCGTTGCCTTTCACGCCCGAATGCCGTATCTGGGGGACGGTGGTCGCCGTCGTGCGCCGCTGCTGACGCCATGCTCCGCGCCCTCGCCGACTGCAATAACTTCTACGCCTCCTGCGAGCGCGCGTTGGATCCGTCGTTGATCGGCGTACCGATCGTGGTGCTGTCGAACAACGACGGCTGCGTGGTCGCGCGTTCGTCGGAAGCGAAGGCGTTGGGCATTCCGATGGGCGCACCGTATTTCGAGGTGCGTCGCACCTGCGAAGCCCACGGCGTCCGTATCTTCTCGTCCAACTTCTCGGTCTACGGC
>JBEDDU010000126.1:0-4489 GCA_041176065.1 Verrucomicrobiota bacterium
GTGTTTCATCGTCCTTGCAGTAACACCGCCGCCGTTTTGAAAGTTTCGCGTCGCCCGCTCAGGCCAGCAGCTCCTTCACCACCCGGGCGGGCTGGCCGTTGGTGAGGGCGAGGGCGGCGCCATTGCGCTTGAAGGTGAGCTTGTCGTGGTCGAAGCCGAAGCAGTCGAGCATCGTGGCGTGCCAGTCGTAGTGGTTGACCACGTCCTTGACGGCATGGTGGCCCCATTCGTCGGTCTCGCCGTAGCTCAGGCCGCCCTTGAAGCCGCCGCCGGCCACCCACTGGCTGAAGCCGTAGGTATTGTGATCGCGGCCCCACTTGGCTTCGCCGGCGTCGTTCTGGAGCACCGGCAGGCGCCCCATCTCGCCTCCGCAGTGCACGATGGTGCTGTCGAGGAGGCCGCGCTGTTTGAGATCGGCCACCAGCGCCGCGCTCGGGCGGTCGGTGGCGGCGCACAGCACCGGGAGGGCGGACTTGATTGAGCCGTGGCTGTCCCAGCTCTGGCCTTGGTTGAGCACCTGCACGTAGCGCACGCCGCGTTCGACGAGGCGTCGCGCGATCAGGCAGCGTCGCGCGTAGTCGTCGCACTCCTTACGGCCGACGCCATAGAGGTCGAGGATGTGCTTCGGCTCGGAAGAGATGTCGAAGGCCTCCTTGGCCGCCAGCTGCATGCGGCCGGCGAGTTCGTAGCTCTGGATGCGCGCCTGGAGGTCGGTCTCGCCGGGATGGTTGGCCGCGTGCTCGGCGTTCATCGCGCGGAGGAGTTCCATCTGACGTTCCTGCGGCTTGCCTTGGAGGGCGGGGGGCGGATCGAGGTTGAGGATGTGCGGGGCCGTGGCGCGGACGAACGTTCCTTGGTAGATGGAAGGCAGCCAACCGTTGGACCAATGCTGGTTCGCGAAAGTGGGCAGGCCGCCCGGATGACCCATCACCACGTAGGCGGGCAGGTCCTTGGTCTCGCTGCCGAGCGCATAGGTCACCCAGGCGCCCATGGTGGGGTTGCCCGCGGTGATGCGTCCGGTCTGGACGGCCAGCATGCCTTGGAGGTGGTTGTTCACGCCCGATTTCATCGAGCGGATCAGGCAGATATCGTCGGCGACGCCGCCGAGCTGCGGCAGCAGTTCGCTGAGTTCCATCCCGCACTTGCCGTGACGGGAGAACTTCCAGAAGGAGCCCAGCACCTTGGCCGAGGCCTGCGCGACGTTGTCGTATTTGATGTCGCCGGGGAATTTCTGGCCATGCCACTTGGTGAGCATCGGCTTGTGGTCGTAGAGATCCATCTGCGACGGACCGCCCATCATGAAGAGCGAGATCATCGCCTTGGCCTTGGCGGGGCGGGGTGGCTGCTTGGGCAGGAGGTCGAAGGTCTCGTTGCCGAGGAGCGGCTTCATCGGCGCGGCGAGCAGGCCGTCCTGGCGGAGCAGCGTGGCGAGGCCGAGCATGCCCAGGCCGAAGCCGCCGGCTTCGAGGAAGTGGCGTCGGGAGCAGAGACCGTTGGGCGGCTTAGTCGACATGGAGGAAGCGGTTGGTGGCGAGGAGGACCTGGCAGAGCGAACCCAGTGCCTCGACGCGGACGTCTTGGGTGGTCGCCACGGGAGCCGGGAAGGTGGGCTGCGTCGCGGCTTTCTTGGAAGTGGACTTCACCTTCACCGGTTTGACCTTGAGGGCGGTGTCCGCGACGGGTTTGGCGGGCTTGAGCTTGGCGAAGTGCTCGGTCTGCTCGGCCAGCAGGCGATTGAAGTCAGCCAGCTCCTTGGCGGACGGCTCGCGGCCTTGGGTGAGGATCCACGCGGCCCGCACCTGGGCGTTCTCATCTGCCGGGTGCTCCTTGATCACGCGGGCGGCGAGGTCCTTGGCGCGTTCGATGACGAACTCGTCGTTCATCAGGAAGAGCGACTGCGGGGCGACGGTCGTGAGGTCGCGGCGTTCGCAGTTCGGGTCCATGTTCGGTAGGTCGAACGTCGCCAACGCGGTGGCCGGCCCGCTGCGGCGCTGCTGGAGATAGACGGATCGGCGGTAGACGGCGGGCGAGGAGGTGTCGACCTTGATGACGTCGCGGTTGGCGTTGCGGATTTCGACGCCGGGGATCATGCGACCGTCGCCGGTCTTGCCGACGGTGACGGGTTCGCCGAACATCTCGGGGTTGAGCTTGCCGCTGACGGCGAGCATGGCGTCGCGGATGGTTTCGGCGTCGAGGCGACGGATGCGGTAACGTCCGAACAGGGCGTTGTCCGGGTCGGCCGACTGGGCGGCGTCGTTGCGGGCGGACTGACGATAGGTCCGGCTGAGCATCATCTCGCGGTGCATCGCCTTGAGGCTCCAGCCGGTCTCGACGAAGCGGCCGGCGAGGTAGTCGAGGAGTTCGGGGTGCGAGGGGCGTTCGCCGAGCAGGCCGAAGTCGCCGGGGGTGTTGACGATGCCGCGTCCGAAGTGGTGCATCCAGACGCGGTTTATCAGGGCGCGGCCGACGAGCGGGTGCTTTCCGGAGGTCAGCCACTTCGCGTAGGCGAGGCGACGGCCGGTGGTGGGCAGCTTGGGGTCGTCGACGGGAATGACAGGATCGCCAAGGATGGAAAGTTCGCCCGGGGTCACGGCTTGGCGGGGCTGGGCGTGGTCGCCGCGATGGTGGAGCTCGCTTTTCGGCGACGCATTGACGGGTTCGACGAGGACGCTCACGCGGCCTTCGACGGGTTTCTTCGCGCGGAGGGCGGTCGCCTCGGCCCGCTTGGCCACGACCTTGTTGTCCGCGGCCTTGTCGTAGAGATCCAGGCCGAAGGTCGCCTGCGCGGAGAAGTATTTCTTGATCAGAGCCGCCTGTTCCTTGGTGCGCTTCGCGACCGGCGTGTTGCGGGCCACGCGGTAGGCGGCGCGTTCGGCTTCGGGGACTTCGAGGATCTTCTTTTCGAAGATCACGTCGAGGGCGTCCTTATACATCTTGGTGGCCTCGGCGTCGATGGCCCCGGCCTGCTTCTCGATCTCGGCCGCCTTGGCCTTGTCGGCGGCGGTGTAGAGCGAAGCGGTGCGCTGCGCGGGGGTCTGCCATTTCCGCCAGTCGAGGGCCGGGTCGAAGATCGCGCGGAGGCGGAAGTAGTCGACCTGGCTGACCGGGTCGTAGCGGTGGTCGTGGCACTGAGCGCAGGCGACCGTGAGCCCCGTCAGCGAAGTCGTGACGATGCGGAGGGTGTCGGCGACGCTCTGGTTCTTGGCCAGTTCGAGGTCGGCGACCGTGTCGCCAGTGCCGTCGGGTCCCAGTCGCAGATAGGCCGTCGCCGTCAGGGCATCGATCTTCGACGGGTCGAGGACGGCCGCGGCGACGTTGGCGGCCGAGACCGCGTTCAGCTCATCGCCGGCGAGCTGCTCCTGGATGAAACGGTCCCAGGGTTTGTCGGCGTTGAGCGAGCGGATGACGTAATCGCGGTAGCGCCAGGCGTAAGGGCGGACCGAATCGGCGTCGGCGTAGCCGTTGGTATCGGCGTAGCCGGCGACGTCGAGCCAGTGGCGGGCCCAGCGCTCGCCGTACGCAGGAGAGGCGAGCAGGCGTTCGATGAGCTTGGCGTACGCGTCCGGCGAGGCGTCGGCGACGAAGGCGGCGGTCTCGGCGGGCGTCGGCGGGAGACCCGTGAGGTCGAGCGTCGCGCGACGGACGAGCGTCGCGCGGTCGGCCTCGGGCGCGAAGTCGAGTTGCTTGGCCTGCAGCTTCGCACGCACGAGCGCGTCGATGGGGGCGAGCTCGGGCTGGTCGGCGAAGCGGGGCAGGGTCGGCTTCGTCACCGGCTGGAACGACCAGAAGCTGCGGTCACGTTTGGACACGTAGACGCCCGGCGGCAGGGGGCCGGTGGGTTCGGCTTCGGAGATCTTCGCTCCGGCTTTGATCCAGGCCGCGAGGAGGTCGAGCTGGTGCTCGGGCATCTTCTTGCCCTTCTTCGGCATCTCGCCGTCGCGGGTGAGCGTCCAGACGGCGCTCTTCTCCGGATCTCCGGGCGTGAGCAGGGGCGAGCCGTCTTCGGTCTTCCCGTCCATGAACCGACGCAGGCGGAGGTCGACGCCGCCCTTGGGCTTTTCCTCTTCCCCATGGCAGTGCGTGCAGTGTTCCTTGAGGATGGGGCGGATCTCCGTCTCGTAGTCCGGGCTCTCGGCCGCGCGCAGTCCCGCCGCGCCGACGAGGAACGCGGCCAGCAGCAGGGAGCGACGGAAAGGGCGGAAGGGCATGGATCCGAGGGGTCGGACGATGGTTTTCAGACAAGCCTCCGCGAAGGAGGTTACAGCAATAAACTCTATTTATGATATGAGCGGAAGCCGTCAGCCTCGGCGCGGGGCCAACAAAAAGGCCCGCCGGTGAGGGCGGGCCTTGGGGTGTCGATGGACGGAACGCTTACTTCTTGGCGAGGTCGAAGCGGTCGAGCTCCATGACCTTGGTCCAGGCGGCGACGAAGTCCTGCACGAACTTCTCCTTGGCGTCGGCGCTCGCGTAGACTTCCGCGAGGGCGCGG
>JBEDDU010000127.1:0-2707 GCA_041176065.1 Verrucomicrobiota bacterium
TCGGTTTCGACGGCGCGACTCCCGCGCTGATGGCGAAGTTCGCCAAGGGTGAAATCTGAAAGCAGGGGCCGGTCCGCAAGGACCGGCCCCTTTCTTCCCCCTCTTCTGTCTGGCAAGCTCCGTCCGGAGCACCGCACCCACTTTCATCCGTCCAAATCCATGACCACGCTCATCGAAACCACCCGGGCCACCTCGGCCCTCCGTGCCGAACGCGCCTCCGCGCGCCTTTCGGTCGCTCTCCTCTGCCTGGCCGGCCGTCGGATCGCCGCCGCCGCCAGGCGCTGGATCATCGCTCACTTCATCGCCCTCGAGCGTCCCGAGACGCTCAGGCTCGAGAAGGGCGCAGGCGGATGCGACCTCGAGGTCGGCGACATCCTCGGCCTCTCGGCCCGGGAGAGGCTCGACTTCGTCCGGGGTGCCATGGCCTTGCTGCACACGATGAGCCGCGGATCAGACCTCTGCATCTGCCACATGCCCGCCCTCGTGCAGCTGACCGTCGCGGCCTTGGCTAGCCTCATGATTGAAGGCGAGACCAGGCGCGCCGAGGCCGCGTTCAAGAGCATCCGCAAGGTCACGCTCTTTTGCGCCGAATCCGTCGGGGCGCGTCCTCAGACCGGGCTGAACACCGCCGGCAGCTACCGTGAGTTCGTCGCCGGACTCTCCGACGACATCCTGGCGGATGCGTGCACTGACGTCAGCAGGCATCAGTCCGAAGCAGGCAGGAAGCTGCTTGCGTCTTACAGGATCCAGCTCTGATGCACCGGCCCTTCGCGATCGTTCACGTCGCGAAGGGCCGGCCTTTCGATAACTATACGATAAGTTTATTAGCGGCCATACGTTCCAAATTGCTTGCACTGGTCAATAGGTTAGACAGAATTGTCTGTAGTTCATACACAGCATGTACCGCTGACGAAAGAAGGCGGCATTGATAATAGCGGGCCCCGAAGGGGCAGCGCGCGACAAGCACGGCCCGTTTACTGGGCGTCAGTAGCGAAATGGGGGTATGACCCCGGGAGTCGCCAATTTCTGCAGTCTCCCAGCTGCTACATGCGAACCCATTTTCTCCGTCTCGCCAGGTGTTGTTCGGCGTCTGCCGACCGTTCCCCGCGTTGAGGTCCTGAGGTGAAGTTTTGGGAATCCACGACACTCCGCATCCCATGCCGATCTCCTTTCACCATGTCCGCTCCGCCCTGATCGAGCACATGGATCCTCATCTGGCTGACCGACATGCTGGTGCGATCACCCGGGCTCTGTCGCAGATCGACCAAGAGTCGGCCGAAAGGATGCTTCGCTCCACCATCGCCGAGCCAAGGAACCCGCCGGCCGTCCCCGTACTGGTTGAGCTCGCCCGCATGCTCCTGGCCAACCAAGCGCGACTCAGACATGCGGCGACCATAGAGGTGCGCCCCGCCCCCCTTTCTTTTGAAGTTTTCGGCGCCGACGGCATCGCTCCGTCAGCCATGGAGCAGATGGCGTCCGCGATGCGGCTTGGGCCGGTTCGCGCCGGCGCGCTCATGCCGGACGCCCACAAGGGTTACGCCCTGCCGATCGGCGGCGTCATCGGCGTGGAGAACGCCCTCATTCCGTTCGCCGTCGGAGTCGACATCGGATGCCGCATGCATCTCACCGTCTTCGAAGAGCCGTCGGCCGATCTTCAGGCGTTGCGCTCAAGGCTCCGCGAATCCCTGCTGCGCGGAACATTTTTCGGATCGGACATCAGGGAACGGCCAATGTCCCATGACCTGCTTGATGACCCGCGTTTCAGAGAGACCGAGCGCTTTCTTAACTGTGAGCTGAAGGGCCGCTGTGCGATGCAGTTCGGATCCTCCGGCTCCGGCAATCACTTCGTCGAGTTCGGGGAGCTTGAAGTCACGCAAGCGGCCCCAGGCTTGCCTGCCGGTCGGCGGCTAGCGCTGCTCTCTCATTCAGGATCCCGGGCCCTTGGCTTCCGGATCGCCAATGAATTCACCAGGATTGCGAAGCGCATGACGCCTCTGCCCGAAGGGCTCGAGGACTTCGCCTGGCTGCCTATGGACACCGAAGAGGGAAGGGCCTACCGAACGGCCATGGAGCTGGCCGGAGATTTCTCCGCGGCCAACCATCAGGTCATCCACGACACCGTCATCGGCCTGACCGGCCTGACCGGGCAATTCTCCGTCAGCAACCACCACAACTTCGCATGGGAGGAGCAGGTCGGTGACCGCACGCTTTTCGTTCACCGCAAGGGAGCGACACCCGCCGCCCCCGGCGTCCTCGGATTCATCCCGGGTTCCATGGGCGCGCCAGGTTTTCTTGTGCGTGGCCTCGGAAATGCCGGATCCCTCTCCTCCGCCTCCCACGGGGCAGGTCGCGCCATGTCGCGCACGCATGCTGAGCGCACGATCACGTCCGCCGAACGCGACCGGCAGCTGGCTCAGGCCGGGGTGGAACTTCTCGCCGGCGGCCTCGATGAGGCGCCGGGCGCCTACAAGGACATCCGCTCCGTGATGGCTGCGCAGTCCGCGCTGGTCGAGACGTTGGCGGAGTTCCACCCCCGTATCGTCCGGATGGCGGGAAGCACGGAAAAGGACCCTGAGGAGGGCAACTGAGGCCCATCTTTCGTTTTGACGAAAGGGGGCGGAGTCCCATCTTCGGACGACTCAGGACAGTCCGATGGTGTAATGGCAGCACAGGAGATTCTGATTCTCCTTGTCTAGGTTCGAATCCT
>JBEDDU010000128.1:0-3059 GCA_041176065.1 Verrucomicrobiota bacterium
CCGGGCCGGCCGGATAGACCTGCGTCAGGGCAGGACCGAGCGACCACATCTTATAAACCGAAGCCGCCGAAAGGGTGAGCAGTCCGACCAGGAAGGAGAATTCGGTCGAGGCGGCGTGGGATAAACCGGCGACGCGGCCGCCGAGGATCGTGGCGAGGGAACGGCTCGTGCCGGGGATCAAGGCGAAGCACTGGCACAGCCCGATCGTCAACGCGGTGCGCCAACCGATCGAAGTGACTTCGTCGCCCTCGGCGGAACGTGCTTTCGGCAGCGCCTGTTCGGCGACGAGGATGACGAGTCCGCCCACGAGCAGGGCGGCCGCGACGACTTCCACGGAGAACAAATAGGCGGTGATGGCGTCCTTGAAGAGAAAACCGAGCAGGGCGGCGGGCAGGAACGCGACGATGATCGCTACCGCGAGGCCGACGGATGACTTGTCGCCGCGGAACAAGCCTTTCACGAGATCGCGGAGCCGGGCATGGAAGGCGACAAATACGGCGAGGATCGCGCCGAGCTGGATGATGACGATGTAGTCGTCCGCGACGCGTTCCATCGACACCGCTCGACCTTTGCGATCGGTCACGCCTTCGACGACGACATCAGGAAAAGCCGGCACGCCCAGGACACGGTCGGCGATGATCATGTGCCCGGTGGAGCTGACCGGCAGGTACTCCGTGACGCCTTCGACCGTGCCGGTGACGACGGCACGCGAATAGGTGAACTCTCGGCGGATCTGTTCCGGGGAAACCGTCGGACCGTAGCCCGCGAAGGAGGGCAGGGAGGACAGCAGCCACAGACCGAAGGCGAGACGAAGCATGGGCGAGCACTAGGCTCATGACCGCGCCGGGGCAAGGAAAGCCGTCAAAAGCCCTTGTCGCTTGCCCTCTCCTTGGGTTCTCGCTTTATGCAGGCATCACCATGTCGGCCTCCAGCCTCATCCCGACCACCGAACCTCGCTTCCGCGTGCCGGACGCCCGTGGCCGCTTCGGTCAGTTCGGCGGCATGTACGTGCCGGAGACGCTGATGACGCCTCTCCTGGACCTCACCAAGGCCTATGACGAAGCCCGACGTGACCCCGCCTTCCAGCAGGCCTTCGCCGACATGCTCCGGGACTACGCCGGACGCCCGACGGGCCTCTATCACGCCGAGTCGCTGACCAAGCACGTCGGCGGGGCCCGCATCTACCTCAAGCGCGAGGACATGCTCCACACCGGGGCGCACAAGATCAACAACGTCGTCGGCCAGGCCCTCCTTGCCGTCCGCATGGGCAAGAAGCGCATCATCGCCGAGACCGGCGCGGGCCAGCACGGTACCGCCACCGCCGCCGTCTGCGCGCGATTCGGCCTGAAGTGCGTCATCTACATGGGCGCGACCGACATGGAACGCCAGGCGCTCAACGTCTACCGCATGCGCCTCATGGGCGCCGAGGTCCGCGGCGTCGAAGCCGGCCAACGCACGCTCAAGGAGGCCGTCAACGAAGCCATGCGCGACTGGGTGACCAACGTCCGCGAGACGCATTACATCCTGGGCACCGCTTACGGTTCGCACCCGTATCCGATGATGGTCCGCGATTTCCACCGCATCATCTCGATCGAGTCCAAACAACAGATCCTGCGCGCCGAAGGCCGTCTCCCGGACGCCATCGTCGCCTGCGTCGGCGGCGGCTCCAACGCGATCGGCGCCTTCTTCGAATTCCTGGATGAACCCGGCGTGCGCCTGATCGGCGTCGAAGCCGGCGGCCGGGGCATCGCCCGCGGCGAGCATGCCGCTCGTTTCGCCGGCGGTCGTCTTGGCGTGCTGCAAGGTTGCATGACGAACATCCTGATGGACGGAGAAGGGCAGATCGAAGGCACGCATTCCGTCTCCGCCGGCCTCGATTACGCCGCGGTCGGTCCTGAGCATGCCTACTACCGTGACAAGGGTCGCCTCGAGTTCGCCTACGCGACCGACGACGAATGCCTCGAAGGCTTCCAGCTGCTTTCCCGCACCGAAGGAATCATCCCGGCCCTCGAATCGAGCCACGCGGTCGCCCATGGCGTCAAGCTGGCGGCATCCTTGCCCAAGGAGCAGGTGGTCATCATCAATCTTTCCGGTCGCGGTGATAAGGACGTGTGGAGCGCCGCGCGCGCGATGGGCACCGAGATCAAACTCTGACGATGGCGGCATCATCGATGACGGGTTTCGGACGCGCGGAGATCGATCTCCCCGGCGTCCGCCTGTCGGTCGAAATCGCCACCGTGAACCAGAAGAACCTGCAGGTGTCGGTCTTCGGACCGGATGCCTGGCCGGCGCTTGAGTCTACCGCTTCGACCTGGATCCGCGCCCGTCTGCAGCGCGGCAAAGTCACCGCGCGCGTCACGCAGGCCGCCGCCTCGACCTGTTCGGGGCAGTGGGATGCGGAAGCCGTCGCAGGCAGCTTGGATGAGCTTGCGAAGGTCGCCGCACGCTGCGGCGTGAAGATCTCCCCGGACGCCGAACTGCTGCTGAGGCTCGCCGAATCCACACGCCGACCCTCCGTCGTCCTGCCTGAGCTCAGCAAGGTGGAGTCCGCCGTCCAGTCGGCTTTCGAGGAGGCGTTGAATCGGCTCGTCGCCATGCGTCAGGCCGAAGGCGCCGCCTTGGCCCGAGACCTCAACGATCGTCTGGCCAAGATGGCGACGATGGTGGTCGGGATGGAGGCCGCTGAGAAGTCGGCTCCCGTTCGTCATCGCGACGCGATGCTCAAGCGATTGAAGGACGCCGGGCTGGAGCTCGACGTGACCGACGAAAGGGTGCTCAAGGAACTCGCTTTGTTTGCGGACCGTTCGGACATCACCGAAGAAGTCGTCCGGCTGAAGAGCCATATCGCCCAATTTTCAGCAGAACTTGGGTTGCCCAACGGTGGACGTAAGCTCGACTTCCTGATTCAGGAACTCCTGCGAGAAGTTAACACTATCGGCAGCAAAGCCTCGGAAATCGCCACGACGAAGCTGGTTTTGGAGGCAAAAACCGAGATCGAGCGCATCCGGGAGCAGGTCCAGAACCTGGAATAAGGTTTTTTAGGGTGCGGTGTTGCAACC
>JBEDDU010000129.1:0-3413 GCA_041176065.1 Verrucomicrobiota bacterium
ATCGTCGCCGCCGCCGACGCGGCCGCCCACACCAAGGACCTGCGTCTCCGTCAGGACCGCCTCCGCGTCTTCCACGTCGCGTTCTCGCGTCATGGCAAGCCGGACGCCGCCACCGTTGCTCGCCTCGGCAAGGAAAGCGCCGGCCGCATCCCCTCCGGCGACAACGCCCTCGACCGTCTGCTCGCGCAGCTCGCCATCTACCTCGGCGAACCCAGCGCGCCGGCCCGCGTCCTGCAGGCGATGAAGATCGCTCAGCCTAGCCCGGCCGTCGTCGCCGATCCGGAGATCCTCGCGCGCCATCCTGGTTACGCCAAGGCCGCCGCCGCCGCGATGGCCGTCACGCCCTCGTCGACGCGCATCGGCCTCGCCGTCTATCTCAGCCGCGCGACCGTCGGCTGGACGCCGGAGCTGCGGAAGCAGTTCTTCGGCTTCCTCGACGAACTCGCCCTCGCGCAGGGTGGCAACTCGCTGAAGGGCTTCGTCCGCAACATCCGCAAGGAGACCCTCGCCTCGATGCCGGAAGCCGAGCGCGCGGGCTTCGAGCCCATCGCCCCGGTCGTGAAGGTCGAGCCGCTCCCGACCGCCGAAGGCCCGGGCCGTCTCTGGACGCACGCCGAAGCCCTCAAGGCCTGGGAAGATGCCAAGGCCAAGAAGACCTTCGACTTCGCCAACGGCCAGAAGATGTTCGCCGCCGCCCTCTGCACGCAGTGTCACCGCATGGGGAATGACGGCGGCGCGCAGGGTCCGGATCTCTCCGGTCTCGGCGCCCGTTCCGCGCCGGCCGACGTGCTCATGAGCATCGTCCAGCCCAGCGCCGTGCTCTCCGACCAATACGCGAACTCCGTCATCGGACGCGTCGACGGCGGCAAGACCATCGGCCGCATCCTCAACGAGGAAGGCGACAAGCTGCAGCTCTCGGTCAATCCGTTCGATCCGTCGGTGCAGCTTTCGGTCAACCGTTCGGACATCCTGTCGATCGACCGTTCGCCGGACAGCCCGATGCCCGTCGGTCTGATCAATTCGCTCAACGCCCAGGAAGTCGCCGACCTGCTCGCCTATCTCGTCTCGGGCGCGAATCCGAAGGACTCGTTGTATTCGAAGTGAGCGCCTCGCGCTCACTTCGAGGGGGCACGTGGGCATGGTGACACGTGGGCAAGGGGAGTGAATGATGAGGGCGGCTTCGGCCGCCCTTTTTGTTTGGTAGGGCTGACCGCCCCGGTCAGCCGTGGTCGAGCGGGCCGCTCGACCCTACCTAAAGACAGCTAGGTCGTGACGCGGTCCCGACCCTACCTAGGGCAGCACGCGGTGCCGACCCTACCCACGTCAGGTGATGGCGGTTAGCGGTTGGCGGTTGGGAACAACAGAGAGGAAGCCAAAGTAGAGGAAAAGTTCCCGAGGGATATTCCCTGATAGATAGACCTCAGGTGTTTGTGGTTTCGTAGGCCGATGCGGTGGTGATGGCTGACGTCATGCGTCGCACCCTCCTCGCTCTGGTCATCCTTTGCTCCTTCGGTCCGCTCCATGCCGGGGCGTCGAAGGAACTCGCTCCCTTGTTGCAGGCGGCCGAAGCCGGCGACGCCGAAGCCCAGTATACGCTCGCCGCGACGCTTTATCACGGAGGTTCGGCCGAGCAGGCGGTCGGTTGGCTGAAGAAGGCGACGGAGCGCAAGCACCCCAAGGCCTGGCGTCTCCTCGGGGATTTCCATGCCAAAGGTCTCGTCGCCAAGGGTAAGGCAGACGTCCGCGAAGCCGCCTCGTGTTATCAGAAGGCGGCCGCGCTGGGTGATGCGGCCGCGATGGCGAAGTTGTCGGAATGTTATTTCGAAGGCCGCGGCGTCGGACGAAGCTCCTTTTCCGGCGTGAAATGGCTGCGGGCGGCGGCGGACGCCGGGGATCGGGGCGCGGCGCGCCTGCTGGCGATGCGCCTCGCGGAAGGCGACGCCGTCGCGCGCGATCCGGCGGAGGCCTATCGTTGGATGATCGTCGGCACTGAAGGCTTCGGCCCGGGGCTTTGGGAGGTGAGGCTCGCGGAATATCGCGCAAAGGTCCCCACTTCGCAGCGTAAGGCCTCCGAGGAGGCCGCGCGGAAGGATCGGGAGAGGCAGGCGGGCGGCCGTTGAGCCTCAGAGAGACTTCAGTTCGGCGAGCATCGCCTTCAGTTCCCGGAGGATGAGGTCCGAGGCGTCGGTCTGCACATGGCAGGTGCCGAGCCACGTCTCATAGCCGCCGAGCTCATGTTGCGCCGGCGTCGGCAGGTAGCCGTGGCGGCCGTTGGCGAGGCCGACGACCATCGTGCGGGCGAACGGACTGTCGGCCTTGAGCGCCAGGCCGATCTCGGCGAAGGTCTCGAACGGGATGCCCACGATGGCGAAGTCTCCGATGCGGACGACCTGCAGGACCGCGTCGACCGTATCATCGGGGCGTTCGTAGGCGGCGATCGTCCGGCGCGCGTACGGTTCGGCCAGCGCGGGCAGGTTCTTGATCGCTTCAGGGTCCTTGAGCGCGAGCACCGCCTTGGCATAGAGCATCTGCTCCTTGCTGGGCCGGCGGTATTTCAGTTTCAGCACGCGCTCGGTCATGCCCAGCACCGGTCGCGGATCGTGGGCGCCCAGGCCGCGGCCGGCGAACCAGACCGCATCGGCGGCTTCCTGCGCGACGATGCGGGCCTGTTCCATCGGTTCGCGGGGCGGGCGGACCGTGCCGAACGGAGTGTTGTTGATGTCGCCCGAGGTGCCGTTGGACATCATCGCGACGAGGGCCGGAGCGCCGAGACGCTGGGGCATGAGCCGGGCGAACTCCCCGTAGTAGTCCGCCGAGATCCGTCCGCGCGGCGTCGCGCCGACGTAATGCAGCGAGTAGTTGGCGAAGAGCCCGAGAGGTTTCCTGCGGGCGTCCTGCACGGAGAGGAAGGTGATCGCCGGGTCGGTCGGGCCGGCCGGCCGGTCCAGCACCGTCGGGGAGTTCGGCGGATTCATCTTCACCTGGTCGGTGCCGCCGAAGGGGTTGGGCTTCATCTGCCCGGGCTTGAGGAACCAACGGCGGTTGAAGACCTCGTGCGGGAGCGGCTGGACGCCGACGGCGACCGCGGCGGGACGGAGGGCCGCCTGGGCGCGGAGGATGGATTCGGCGATGCCCTCGACGAGCCGACGGCGGTTGACCTGGCCTTTGCGCGCCTCGCCTTGGGCGGCGTCGTCTTTCTCGGAAGGCACCGCCGCGCCGGAGTGCGTGTGCGTCGACGAGATGAACATGCGGTCCGTCGCCAGCCCGGTCTTCGCCGCCGCCAGGGCTTTGGCTTCGACGAGGATCGCCGGGGCGACGCCGAGGTTATCGACGACCACGAGCGCGAAGCTCGTCTGGCCGTCGGAAAGCACCAGGGCCCGGGACATCAGCGGATCGTGCACGCCCTCGGCGGG
>JBEDDU010000130.1:0-6745 GCA_041176065.1 Verrucomicrobiota bacterium
GTGGGCGCCGAGGGCGCGGACGGCGGGCCAGTCGGCCGCGGTGACGCCGCCGATCGCGTAGCACGGCAGCGGCGCGGCGGCGGCGATGAGGCCGGCCAGGGACGACGACGAGTGGACGGGCGCGAGCTTCTGCTTGCTGAGCGTGTGACGGAAAGGACCGACGCCCGCGTAATCGACCCGGACCCCGGCGTAGCGGGCGACATGCGCGGGCTCGTTGAGCGTCACGCCGACGAGGGCGAATTCGCCGAGCAAGGCGCGGGCCGCGGCCGGCGAGGCGTCGTCGCCGCCGAGATGGACGCCGTCGGCCTCGGCGCGCAGGGCGATCTCCGGCGAATCGTTCACCACGAACAGCGCTCCGAAGTCGCGGCAGAGTTCGGCGATGGCCAAGGCCTCGGCGGCCCAGGCCTCGGGAGGCAGACGCTTCGCGCGCAGCTGGATCCAGCGGACGCCGCCTTCGAGCGCGGCGCGGGCCTGTTCGCGATGCGCGAGCGGCGAAGCGTCGAGCGTCAGGAACTGCAGGCGGGGGAACACGGCCTTACCTTAGTAGGAGCGCTTCAGCTTGCGGGCTTCCTTGCCGTACCAGGCTCGCTCGAGGTCGAGGAAGGCGCGGACCGGGTCGGGCTGCTTCCAGACGGACCCGATGAACGCGATGCCGTCGAAGCCCATCTCGCGGGCCTTCGCGGCGTTCTTGGGCGTGATGCCGCCGAGCGCGTGGACCGGGGCGCCGCCTTCGGATTTCCAGCGCTGCAGGATCACCTCGTATTCCCGGAGCGTGCGGCGGGGGCGATGGTCCTTCTTGGAGACGGACTCGAAGATCGGGGTCAGGAAGACGTAGCCGCAGGCCTTGTCCGTCGCGCGCAGCTCGTCGTAGTCATGGCACTTCACGCTGACCGTGGCGTGCTTGGGCCAGCGGCGCGGGACGCGTTCGCCCGGATGCATCTGGAAACCGCCGAGGCGATGGGCTTCGACGAGCTCGGGCTCTTCGCCGAGGACGATGCGCGGCCAGAAGGCCTCGGGGATCGCGCGGAGGAACTGTTCGTAGTGGCGGCGCTCCCAATCCTTGCGGACCTGCACGTGCAGGCGGCCGAGGCCGGCGTCGAAGAGCCGACGGACCATCTTCGGGTCCCAGCTGCCGTCGTTGGGGGTGAACAGGACGAGGTTCTCCGGGGCCGGGGCTTCCGGCTCGTTGACGAAGAGACCTTTGATGAACTTGAACATGAAGGGAGATCAGCCGCCTTGGGCGGCGCGGATGACGAGGATGCGGGCGCCTTCGGCCAGGGCGTGGGCGGACCAGCGGGAGCGCGGCACGACCTGTTCGTCGACGGCGGCGGCGACGGCCGGCTCGTGGGCCACGCAGAGCTCGGCGAGGAGCTCGGCCAGCGTCCGGGCGGCGGTCTCCTTGGGCTCATCGTTGACGGTCACACGCATACGGGACGACCCTGCCCCCCCGTGGGCGGGCTGGCAAGCGGAGGTTTGGGGTTGCGGGCAAGGGGCCGCAGGATTGCCTCAAACCCATGAAAACCCTGCGCCTCTGCCTGCTCTCCGCCTTGGCCGTCGTGGCCGCCCTCGCCCTTTCCTCCTGCTCCAACCACAAAGAATCCATGAAAGAATCCTCCGCCGCCGGCGCCACCCCCCGCGCCATCATCCATACCAATTACGGCGACATGACCGTCGAGTTCTGGCCCGACGTCGCCCCGCGCACCGTGGACAATTTCCTGAAGCTCTCCCGGGAGAAGTTCTACGACGGCACCGCGTTCCACCGCATCATCAAGGGCTTCATGATCCAGGGCGGCTGCCCGAACTCCAAGATCGGCGCCCGCGGCATGCCCGGCACCGGCGGCCCCGGCTACCAGGTCAAGGCCGAGTTCAATAACCGCGCCCACGTGAAGGGCGTCCTCTCCATGGCCCGTTCCAGCGACCCGGACAGCGCCGGCAGCCAGTTCTTCATCTGCCACGGCGACGCCTCCTTCCTGAACAACAAGTACACCGCCTTCGGCAAGCTCGTCTCTGGCGAGGAAGTCCTCAACAAGATCGCCAACGTCCGCTGCGTCGGCATGGAAGGCTCCACCCCGACCGAGCGCGTCGAGATCACCGGCGTCGAGATCGTCGAAGCCAAGTAAGGCTTCCCTCTTTACAGCCCCCCTCCCCTGCCCTAGACCCATCTCCCCCATGAAATCCCTACGCTACCTCGCGGTCCTTCCCCTGATGGCCGCCGCCTCCCAGGCCCTCACCCTCGACGTCCAGCTCGGCTACGGCAAGCCGAACGCCCCGCTCTCCGGCGGCGCGGACGCCGACAACACCTCGGTCGTCGGCATCGGCATCGGCACCTACCTCACCGAGAACTCCCACCTCGGCCTCAACCTGAGCACCCGTGACATCGTCACGACCGACCCGGTCGACGCCGCCGCCCGCACCGCGATCGTCGAATACACCTACGAGCTCAACTCCACCGGCGGCATCAAGCCCTTCGTCGGCGCCGGCATCGGCTACGGCTGGCTGAAGAACACCGCCAAGTCCACCGCCCTCGCTTCCGACGTGTTCGCCGGTCTCCGTTTCGAGATCAACGAGAACGTCGACTTCACCCTGACCGCCCGCCTGCACCAGCTCTACAACGTCGACTTCGCGAACGTCGTCGGCGAAGAGAACCGCCAGGTGAACAGCTTCGAAGGCGTCGCCGGTCTCCGCTTCAAGTTCTAAGCGGCCGACCAGCCCAAACAAAAGCCGCCCGTTCGGGCGGCTTTTTTGTGTCCGGATGGGATAGGCGCTCAGGGCTGCAGCAAGCCCTGGTCCTTCATCCACTCGCCGAGCAGGTCGGTCCAGCGGCGCGCGGCGAGGCAGCGCTCGGAGGCGCCCCATCCGTGGCCGCCCTTGGCCCAGACGTGGACCTCGGCGGAACCGCCCATCGACTTGAGGAGCTTGGCGAAGGCCATCGAGCCCTCGGCCGGATAAGGATCGTCGGCGCTGTGGGCGAAGAACGCCGGCGCCGGCTTCACGCCCTTGGGCGGTACGACGCCGTCGGGACCTTCGCGGAGGACGCTGTCGGGCTTGTCCTTCTCGAAGAGATAAGCCGGGTAGACCATCACCGCGAAATCCGGGCGCGGCGCGTCGGGGGCGGCCGGGGCGTAGGCGACGCGGGCGGCGAGGTTGCCGCCGGCGGAGAAACCGAGGATCCCGATCTTCTTCGGATCGGCGTTCCACTCGGTCGCGCGGGCGCGGACGAGGCGCAACGTCTCACGGGCGTCCATCACCGGGACGACCCAAGGCTTGTTCGGATCGCGACGCGGCACGCGATACTTCAGCACCACGGCGGCGCTGCCGAAGGCGTTGAGCCGCTTCGCGACCTCGCTGCCTTCGTGCGTCTCGGCGAGGATGTTGTAACCGCCGCCGGGGCAGACGATGACGAGCGGCGCGCCCGGCCGGGCGGCCGGGTAGACGACGAACTCCGGGATGAAGACGTCGCCGCGGTGCGTCTGCTTGTTGATCGTGCCGCGCGGGTCCTGGCCCGGCTTGAGCGTGAGCGTCTCGGCGGGCGGGGCGCCGTCCCAGACGGCGATGGGGGCGAGCGGCGCGGCGACGCAGCCGACGAGCGTCAGGAGCAGGGGCGTGAAGAGCAGGGGTTTCATGGGGAGATCATTCATGGCGCAGGGCTTCGATCGGGTCGAGCTTGGCCGCGCGGAGCGCAGGGTAGACGCCGGCGACCAGGCCGATCACCACGGAAAAGGCCAGTCCTTCGCCCATGATGACCCAGTCGAGGGCCGCGACGGCGCCCGTGGGCAGGGCCTGGGTGAGGATGAAGTTCATCAGCGACACGATGCCGACCGAGACCAGCAGGCCCAGGAGGCCGCCGACGACCGAGACCACGGCCGCCTCGGCGAGGAACTGCAGGAACAGGTCCGAACCGCGCGCGCCCACCGCCTTGCGCACGCCGATCTCGCGGATGCGCTCGTTGATCGAGGCGAGCATGACGTTCATGATGCCGATGCCGCCGACGAAGAGCGAGATGCCCGCCACCCCGCCGAGGGAGAGCTTGAAGGCGGACTCCGTCTTGCGGAAGTCCTCGAGCGTCTGCTCGTTGGTCGAGATCGAGAAGTCCCGGAGCCCCTTGTGCGCCGCCAGCATCGTGCGTTCGGTCTGCTCGACCGCGTCGCGCAGCTGCTCCGGATCGGCGATGCGCAGGCCGAGCCCGGTGAGGCGGTCGTTGCCGTTGTACTTGGTGAGCGCGGTGCTCACGGGGATGAACGCCCCGCTGTTGCGCCAGCGCCAGGCGCCGCCCGAGCTGCGGGAACTGGCCGAACGGATCTGCATGCCCGAGCCCTCGATGTTGTTGAGCACGCCGATCACGGTGAAGCGGCGGCCGCGGACCTTGACGATCTGGCCGACGGGGTCGACGTTCGGCGCGAAGAGCTCGGGGATGACGGCCGAGCCGAGCACGATGACGTCGGTCATGTTGAGGACGTCCAGGTCGCTCACGAAGCGTCCCTGGTCCGGCTCGACCCAGCGCTTGGCCACCGGGAGATAGTCGGAGGTCACGCCGGTGACGTAGGTGTTGGTCTCGCGGTCCTCGTAGACGATCTTCTCGTAGCCCACGCGGGCCTCCGGAGAGATGTTGCGCACCAGGGGGACCGTCCGGCGGATGCTTTCGACGTCGCGCATCGTCAGGCCCTCCGAGAGCTCGGCGAGGTGTTCCTGCTCCTTCGGAAGCTGCTCCCGGAGCACGGTGATCTTCTCGATGCCGCCCATCGCGTCGACGAACTGGCGGAAGTTGCCGACCATGCCTTGGACGACGGTGACCATCGCGACCAGCGAGGCGACGCCGAGGATGATGCCTGACATCGACAGGAGCGAGCGGACCTTGTTGGCCTGGAGCTCACGGAGGCCGTTGATGACGGCCGGGCGGACGCGGTCGAAGAGCCTCATCGGGTACGGTCCTCCTGGACGAGCCCGGCGCGCATCGAGATGACGCGATGGGCCTTCTCGGCGACGGAAAGGTCGTGCGTGACGAGCACGACCGTGATGCCTTCGCTGATGAGCGAACCGAGCAGGTCGAGCACGCGGTCGACGTTCTTCACGTCGAGGTTGCCGGTCGGCTCGTCGGCGAAGATGATGGAAGGCGTGCCGACGATCGCGCGGGCCACGGCGACGCGCTGGCGTTCGCCGCCGGAGAGCTGGCCCGGGCGATGGCCGAGCCGGTGCGACATCCCCACGCGCGCGAGGGCCGCATGGGCCGCGGCCAGGTTGGCCGCCGGATCGGTGCCGTCGCGGTAGAGCAACGGCAGGGCCACGTTCTCCTCGATGGTCAGGCGGGGCAGCAGGTTGAAGGCCTGGAAGACGAAGCCGACGCGGTGGGCCCGGTACCAGGCCCGGCGGTCGGGGTCGAGGCGGGCCACCTCCTCGCCGTCGAAGACGATGCTGCCTTCGCTCGGCGTGTCCATGAAGCCGAGGATGTGCATGAGCGTCGACTTGCCCGAGCCGGAAGGCCCGAGGATGGCGACGAACTCGCCTTTCTGGAAATCGAGGTCCACGCCGTCGAGGGCATGGACGTTCTCGTCGCCCATGCGGTAGGTCTTGCGGAGCCCGCGGATGGCGATGAGCGGAGGCATCTCAGCGCGTCAGGACGGGGCGGACGAGGCTCACCACGTCGCCGAGCGCGACGCCTTCCTTGACCTGCGTCCAGCTCGCGTCGCTCAGGCCCAGCTTCACCTTGCGCGCGTCCCACTCGCCGTCGGCGGCGCGCACGAACACCACGCGGTCGGCCCCGTCGATGAACACGGCCGAGACCGGGACGGCCACGCAGCCCTTCACGCTGTCGACGGTCACGGTGACGTTGGCGCTGATGCCCGGACGCACGCCGTCGCCGGCGGCGAAGGAGACCTGGGTCGGGAAGACGCGGAGGTCGGGCACCTTGAGGTCGGCGGTCCCGAACGGCGTCATGAAGGTGATCTTGCCGGCCTTGCGCAGGCCAGGGATGGAATCGAAGGTGACCATGGCGTCCTTTCCCATCTCGACGCGGGTGGCCGCGAATTCGTTCAGGTTGACGTCCACCCGGAGGACCGAGGTGTCGGAGACGGTCATCAGCGGCGTGCCGTTGTTGATGGACTGGGCGCCGATGACGATCTGGCCCACGAGCACGTTGCAGTCGGAGACCTGCCCGTCGTGCGGCGCGCGGATGACCGTACGGCGCACCATCTCGACCGCGGTGTCCAGCTTGGCCTGGGCGATGTCGCGCTGGAGCTTGGCGACCTCGTAGGCCGTGCGGTGGTCAAGGACCTCGCGTTCGGAGACGAAGTTCTTCTTCACGAGGACCTCGACGCGCCGCAGGTCGCGCTCGAGCCGCTCGAGGGTGAAGGTCTGGAGCTGGACGCTCCGGCGGGCCTGTTCTTCGTCGGCGTTGGCGAGCACCGGGTCGAGTTCGACGAGGATCTGGTCCTTCTTCACCATGTCCCCGGTCTGGACGTGCAGCTTGAGGATGGGACCGCTGACCTGGGCGCGGATCGAGCTGTAGATGACCGCGCGGACGAAGCCGGCGGCTTCGACGGTCTCGCGGATGTCACGCTTCTCGGCGCGGGCCTCGGAATAGGACGCGCCGGCGCGGACGGGCTTCTTCGCAGGCCAGAAGGCGTAGGTGAGGCCGCCGACGACCACGGCGAACAGGAAAGGCTTGAGGAACTTCATGGGGTGGTGGTCAGAGGGGGCAGCGGATCCGCGGCGCCGAGGCCGGCGCCGACCTGCTGTTCGACGGCGTCCA
>JBEDDU010000131.1:0-3690 GCA_041176065.1 Verrucomicrobiota bacterium
GTCCGACTTCTTCATCAAATCCACGACTTGTTTAATCTTAATTAGGTCCAAGGTAATGTCCTCCGTGAGGGGGTGCCCTTCTCTGATACAGGGTATCAGGGGGGCAAATCAACCCTCATTCCAGAGCCCCCGGGGGTATCTTTCCTAAGTCTTTGTCGTTCTTAGGCTTGACGATATCCTTGAGGGTGGGGAGCGCCTGAGTCTCGGGCTTCGAGAGGGGTCCATGGAGTTTGATCTTGGTGAGGCTGACCAAGGCGCGGTTCAAATTAATGATATCTAAGGGGTTGAAACCCTCTTTCCGGGGCAGGGAAAGGTCTCCCGTGAAGTCCAAGGTAAGGCCCTTGAGGTCGACCTCACCAGCCAGGTCCAGCCTAGCCTGCGGCCCGGTGATGGACATGTCCGGGAAATAGGCCCGTCCGCCTAGGCAGCCGAAGGTGCCCGTCGCCCGGTCCAGTTCGTAGGTCGTCGCCCCGACGCCGACGGTCTCGAGCACGCCGGAAATCCCTCCCAGCAGGCGGACTTTCTTCAGGTCGGGATCCTTCAAGGCGAAGGTGCCGATCCCGCGGAGCTCCCGGGGTGCTTCCAGTTCGATGCGTCCCTTGAAGCCCAGGTCCAGCCGGCCACGTCCGTCTTTCTGTTCGGCGGGCTTCGCGCCCGGCTCGCCTAAGTCGCTCATGATTCGTCCCACCTGCGCGGGATCGCAGTCCTTCAATGTCAGCGTGACGTCCGTCTGCCGCAGAGGGTCGCCGTCGAGCCGGAGTTCGGCTACGCCGTCGGCCAGCCCGAGCTTCGCGTCGACGCGCATGCCCCCCGTCTTGCTTTGCGTCGACACCTTCAGCCCGCTTCCGGCGACGCCCCACGCGCGGAACGCGCCATCGGCTTCGATCGTCGTCCGGATATCGAGGCCTTTTTCCAGCGGAGCAAGCTCGAGCGCGAAGCGGCGGCCGCGGGGCAGCTCGAGTCCGCGGAGCGCGTCGCCGAAAGCCTTGCCGGCGCAACGCGCGGCGATCCAAGGCTGCAGGTCGCCGGAAGCCTTCACCACCGGTCCGGCGAGCACGCCGGCCCGCGACCAATCCCCCGTGGCGGATCCTTCGACTTCGCCATCCTCGGCCGACAGGCCGCCCTGCAGCCGATGCAGGCCGATCAGCGTGCGACGTTCGTCCGCGTCGACGCTGACCTCCACGCGGCGGAACGGCGCGCCCATGAAATCAAAGCCCCGCATCAGCACGCGTCCCTTGGTGCGGCTCGTCTGCGCGCCCCATCGGCCTTGCACTTCGACGAAGGCGTAAGGATTTTCCTGCACGAGGAAGGTTCGCCAGAGGTCGACCCACCAGTTGCCCAGCACGCGGTCGAGGCTCGCCGGCGCGAGGTCGCCTTGAAGCGTCAACCGGAAGGGGCCGCCTTCCTTCAGGGCGCAGTCCGCTTCGCCGGTGACGGAGGCGAGGCGAAGGTCGCGCAACTGCAGCGGTTGTTCGCCGCGGCCGGGTGAGAAGTCGAAGCGGGTGCGCAGCGGCAGGTCGCGCCCGGGGCTGATCGCTTCGGCGGAGAGACCGAGTCCCCGGAAGCCGGAAAGCCCGACTTCGCCGCTTGCCTGCCGCAGGCTTCCGTCCGGCTTCAGGACGATCTCGCCATCGCGCAGCAGCAGGTCGCCGCGCAGGTCGATCCCGACGGCCAGCATCACCGACGCGACCGCGGGATGCGTCACGACTTCGGCGCCGGAGACCAGGGCATGCTCGATGAGGATGCGGCGGTCACCGGCGGCCGTCGCCTGCGCCCGGCCGCGCAAGGAGGAGGCGACGGTGTGGGCTTGGAAGGCGAGCGTCCACGGGGCCGTCGCCTTCGCGCGCCCTCCGCTGAGCCTCACCTGTCGCAGGAGCGTCCCGCCGAGCCGCACGTCCGAGAGCTCGGCCTCGGCCTGGACCGCGCCTTCGAATCCTTCGCCTTTCGCGCGCAGGCTCAGCCGATCGGCCGTCAACGTCGCGCCGTCGCGCCAGGCGGTCGTCTCCGCCTCGCCTGCGGCCTTCCATTCGCGCAGGGCGCCGTCCGCCGCGAAACGCGCGTCGGCGCGCAGGCGCAGCCCGCGCAGGCTGACGCGCCCGATCTGTTCGCCGGATTCTTCGCCCAGCAGGGCCTGAGCGGAAAGTTCGGCGGTGCCGTCGTTTCGGCCCGAACAGCGCACGCTCACGGTCGCTCCGCCCGAGCCTTCGGCCGCGGTGACCGCGGTGTCGAGGGCGCCGAGGAGGCCGGCGAGGCGGCGAGACAGCGGCGCGTCGGACGCGGGCGCGGGACCCGCGCGGAGCAGGCCGGCCGGCAGTTCGCCGCTCACGTGGCAGGTGATCTTGCCTGACCTGACCTGCGCGACGCGGAGGCTGACCCAGCGGCCTTCCTTGGCGACGTCGACCGTGAGGTCATCGACGAGTCGGCGCCGCCGGCCGTCGTGCGCGACCGAAGCCGGACACCACAGACGTCCGCCGTCGAGGCGTAGGCGCGTCGGCGCGATCTCGCCGGCGAGCAGCCGGGCGGGCTGCAGCGCGACCTCCGCGCGGGTCGCGGCGAAGACCTCGCCGGTCAGTCCCGGGAACGAGACCGCGACGTCATCCGCCGCGAGCGTGAGGTCGGGAAGGATCCACAAGGCGCGCGCACGGAAGTCGACGCCTTGGGCGGCGAGCCGTCCGGTGACGGCTTCCGCGACGAAGTCGGGCAGGCGGACCGGGCCGTCATGGTCCGCGAGCCAGGCCAGCCCGAGCTGGACGGGCAGGAGAAGCAAAAGGCAGGTGTTCGTCAGCCCGCGCAGGAAGCGACGCAACGGTGAGCTGCCGGGCTTCGCTTTCATTTCCCGGGTTCGGTCAGCAGGAGAGCGAGGATCGCGGCGAGCGCGGGTTCCAGGATGAAGTCATCGTCGTCCGCCTCGTCGCGCAGCAGCAACGAGCGGTCGTGGAGCGGAGCGGAGCAAAGGTAGGTGCGGATCGTCTCGCTGGCGGCGCCCGCGCCCGTCGCGGCCTGGTCGGTGACGCGCAGTTCGTAGCTCCAGCCGCCGGCGCCGACGTCGCGTCCGGGGAAGGACGAAGCGCCGACTTCGGCGAACGCGAGCGCGAGGCGTCGCGCGCTGGTCGGATCAAGTCGTCCCGTGCCGGCCCAGTTGCCGTCGGGCCCGAGCCGCGCCTCGCCGATCACCTTGCCGTCGCCGCGCGCGGTCAGGCGCAGTCCGCTCACGCGCGCGCCTTGCGGCAGCGCGGCGACCGTCCGCCGCCGCCAGGCCGAGGGTTCGACGTTCTGGTGGCCGCCGTCGAGGAAGGAGACGTCGCAGACCGCGGCCAGCGGAGCGCCTTTGGCATGGACCAGGCGGGTGCCGGCCCCGTCGTCGGGGTCGGCGGCGAAGCCGAGCGTGATGCGTTCCGCGCCGAATTCGAGTTCGACGACCTGGGCCGGCGGCGTCGGGAGCGGCGCGCGGACGGCGGGGAGCATCAGGCCGCCGGGACCGGCGGGAGCCCGGCGCGTGGCGCGCAGCTGGGACAGGCCGGCGAGGAAACGTCCGACCAGCCGGGCGTCGGCCTCGCGACGCTTCGTGGCGGTCGAACCGGGCGCGACGGGGATCTCCCAACGCGCGTCGGCGCCTTGTCCTTCGAGGCGGTGCAACGTGATGGAGCGGCCTCCCGCCGAGACCGTGAAGCCGGTGACCAAGGCCGGATC
>JBEDDU010000132.1:0-4555 GCA_041176065.1 Verrucomicrobiota bacterium
AGGCAAAGACAAGGAAAACGCATGGGGGCTTGCGGTAGGACCCAGTAAAGACCGCCGCTGAGGCATGGCAATCGACAGTTAATAAAAAACCCCTCAAACGAGGGGTTTTGAAGAAGGCTGGTAGCCTGCTTTACTTGGCGGCCAGGTCCTTGATCTCGATGTTCCGGAACTGCGCCGGGTCGTTGTGTCCGGCGAAGCCGAAGAAGCCGTTCTTGCGGTCCTTGCCCGGGTGCGGGCTCTTGGCCATGACCGTGGCCATGTCGACCTTGGACAGGTCGGCGTCGAGGATGATGAACCCGTTGAGTTCGACCTTGATGGTCGAGCCGACGACGGTGACCTCCTGGAAGTTCCACTCCCCGATGGGGCGCTGGAAGCCGCGCTGGGCGCCGACCATGCCGTAGGCCGAGCCGTGGACCTGGCGGGGGTCGATCTTGCCCTTCACCTTGTCGTAGTTGTCGTCAAGGACCTGGAGTTCGCACATGCCGACGTAGGCCGTGTTGCCCGTGCCGGGGTAGCGGAGGGCCAGGCCGTTGTTGCCGCCGGACGGCAGCTTGAAATCCAGGCGGACGGCGAAGTCGGTCAGGTCCTGGTCGTAATAGGGCGTGCCGCCCTTGCCCTTCTTGCAGGCGATGGCGCCGTCGACGATCTCGTAGTTCTCGACCGGGCCGGCCCAGCCGGAGAAGTCCTTGCCGTTGAAGACGGACTTGAAGCCGGCCTTGCCGTGCGAAGCCAGGATACGGTTGGCCTCGTCGCCGGCGATCTCGCGGATCGCGATGTTGCGCCAGCGGATCGGGGCGCCGTGGGTCTGCAGGCAGATCGGGCCCTTGGCGGGGACGGAGGACTTGCGGTCGTAATAGTTCTCGAGGATCGCGTGGTCGACGGTCTGCTTGCCGTTGAGCCAGATGCTCACGCGGGCGCCGACCATCACGACGCGGAGGGTGTTCCATTCGCCGGCGGGTTTGTCGGCCAGGACCAGCGGGTCTTTGCCGGGCTTGCCGGGGGAGTTGTTCCAGAGGGCGCCGGAGCCGAGCTGGGCGCCGTGCTTGAAGGCTTTCTCATCGGTGGGGTCCCAAATCTGCACCTGCGGGACGCCGCGGAGGTAGACGCCGGAGTCGCCCTTCGGGGCCATGTTGTATTCGAGGGTCAGCTCGAAGTCGCCGTAGTCCTTGTCGGTGGTGGCGTAGGCGCCGGTGCCGGGGTTGAAGATCTCGCCGTCCTTCACGGACCAGTGCTGCGGAAACTCGTCCCGCATCTTCTTCAGCATCGCCTCCTTCTTCTCGCCGGTCAGCTTGGCGACGGAGTGCGGATTATAGCCGTGCCAGCCGGCAAGGTCCTTGCCGTTGAAGAGCGAGGTGAAGCCGGACGGGGCTTCCGCGAAGAGCGCGGACGCCGTGACGGCGAGGAGGGTGGTGAGGAGGCGCATGGTCATTCGAGGACAGGAGGACAAGAGGGCCGGAGGGCTAGAGGGAATTTAGAGGGGTTCGAGGGTGCAGCGCTTGACCTCGAAGGCGCCGCCTTCGACCTGCAGGCCGATGAAGCCCTCGCTGAGGTTGGTGCCGGTGGCCTTGTTCACTTCCTTGCCATTGACGAGGATCGTGACCGTGTTGCCGTCGCAGACCGTGGTGAACGTGTTCCACTCGCCGGCCGGTTTCTCGGCGTCGGCCTGCTTGCCGAGACGGTAGCCGCGGATCTTGCCGGTCTTCTTGTCCTTGAGTTCGGTGCCGCCGGAAAGCGTGGCGCCGTTCCAGAAGTAGAAGTCGCCTTGGTTCTTGTGCATGCCTTGGCACTCGATGCTCTTGGGCCAGACGGCGTCGGGCGGCGTCATGTGCACGACCACGCCGGTGTTGCCCGTCTTGGTGAAGCGCCATTCGACCGTGAAGCGATACTGCTTGTAGCTCTGCTCGGTGCGGAGGAAGCCGTTCGGCTTGCCGACGCAGGAGAGGAGGCCGTCCTTGACGGACCACGAATCTTTCCCGGCCTCGGGGAAGACGACCCAACCGGCCGTGTCCTTGCCGTTGAAGAGTTCGGTCTTCGCCTTGGGCGTGATCGCGTCGGCGGCGAAAGCGGGGAGGACGGCGGAGGCGAGCAGGGCGACCGCGAGGGCGAGGCGGGGGAGGGGCATGGGAAGACCTTACGATTCCCCTCGGACCGTTGAAGGAAAAACGCCGAATTTAAACGGCGTTTAAGTGTCGTTTACCGCTCAGGCCATGATGCCCTTCACCACCTTGCCGGCGACGCCCGTCAGGCGGACGTCGAGGCCCTGATACTTCACGTTGAGGCGGTGGTGGTCGATGCCCATCAACGCGAGCATCGTGGCGTGCAGGTCGTGGACATCGACGACGTTCTCGACGGCTTCATAGCCCAGCTCGTCGGTCGCGCCGTAGGTCGTGCCGGCCTTGACGCCGCCGCCCGCGAGGAAGACCGAATAACCGGCGATGTGGTGGTCGCGGCCGGTGCCCTGGCCCATCGGGGTGCGGCCGAATTCGCCGCCCCAGAGGATGAGCGTGTCGTCGAGCATGCCGCGCTCCTTGAGGTCGCGGATGAGCGCGCCGGTCGCCTTGTCGACGTCCTCCGCGCCCATCTTCATCCCGTTATCGAGGTTGCCGTGGAGGTCCCAAGCGCGGTGGTAGAGCTGGATCATGCGGACGCCGCGTTCGGCGAGGCGGCGGGCCATGAGGCAGTTGGAGGCGAAGGAGCCGTCGCCGACTTCCTTGATGCCGTAGGCTTCGATCGTCTTGGCGGACTCGCTCTTGAAGTCGAGGAGCTCCGGCACGCTCGACTGCATCTTGAAAGCCATCTCATACTGGGCCACGCGCGTGGCGATCTCCGGATCGATGGTGTCTTCGGCGAGCTGGCCGTTGAGGCGGCGGATCTCGTCGATCACTTGGCGTTGGGTGCTCTGGCAGACGCCTTCGGGGTTGCCGATGTAGTGCACGGCTTCGCCCTTGGACTGGAACTGGATGCCTTGGTATTTGCTCGGCAGCACGCCGCTGGACCACTGGCGCGAAGAGATCGGCTGCTGGCCCGTGCGGCCGGCGGAGGTCAGCACGATGTAGCCCGGCAGGTTCTCGGTCTCGGAGCCCAGTCCGTAGAGCAGCCAGGAACCCATGCTCGGACGGCCCTTGATGATGGAGCCAGTGTTGAAGAACGCATGGGCCGTGTCGTGGTTGATCTGCTCGGTCTTGAGCGAGCGCACCACGCAGAGGTCGTCGGCGACCGAGCCGATGTGGGGGAAGATGTCGGTCAGTTCCATCCCGCACTGGCCCCACTTCTTGAACTCGAAGGAACCGCCGCGCGCCTTGAGCACGGTGTTCTGGAGCTGGGCGACCTGCTTGCCCTTGGTGAAGGATTCGGGGAAAGGCTGTCCGTGCAGGCTCTTCAGGACGGGTTTGTTGTCGAAGAGTTCGAGATGGGGAGGTCCTCCGGCCATGCACAGGAAGATCACGCGCTTGGCCTTCACGGGCAGGTGCGGCTGCCTGAGGACCCCGCGGGAGAACGTCGCGGCGTGCAGGTCGCCGAAGCCCGCTTTCGCGGCGAGCATGGCGAACGCGGCGGAACCGAGTCCGTAAGCGCTCTTGGTGAGGAAGCTCCGTCGGTTGATCGACAGGGCATGGGCGATGGGATCGTAAGGGCGCATGGTCTTAGTAGCGGGTGATCGCTTCGTGGGAGTTGAGGAGGACGCGGCAGGCCTGGGTCCAGGCGGCCAGTTCGGCCGGATCGCCGGCGGGCGCCGGGCTGAACCCGATCTTCAGCAGCTTGGCGGCTTCGGCGGGGTTGGCGCGGTAGTAGGCCGTCTGTTCGGCGACCAGCTTCCCGAGCGAAGGCAGTTCGGCCGGCTTGGGGTCGCGACCCATCGCGAGGCGGAAACCGTGGGTCAGTCGTTCCGCCGAGGGGTGGGCGAGCAGACGTCCGGCCATCGCGCGGGCGGCTTCGACGAACGTCGGGTCGTTGAGCAGGGTCAGCGCCTGCTGAGGCGTGTTGCTGTAGTTGCGGAGGGCGGTGCACTCGTCGCGCGCGGGGGCGTCGAAGTTGATGAGCATCGGGTGCAGGAACATGCGTTGCCAGTGCATGTAGAGGCCGCGACGCCACTGGTCGGAGCCCTTGCTGGCGACGTAGGTGCGGTTCGGGAACTGGATCGGCTCGTAGTAGCCCTCGGGCTGGTAGGGCTTAACGCTCGGTCCGCCGACGTCTTCGGTGTTCAGGAGCCCGGCGATGAAGAGGGCGTTGTCGCGCACGAACTCGGCGTCCAGACGACGCGGGTTCTGCGAGGCGAGCAGACGGTTGTTCGGGTCGAGGTCCTTGAGCTCCGGGCGCAGGCTGCTGCTCTGGCGATAGGTGCGGCTCGTGACCATCAGGCGGACCATCTTCTTCAGGTCCCATCCCTTGTCGCGGAATTCAAGGGAGAGCCATTCGAGGAGTTCCGGATGCGAGGGCAGTTCGCCCTGCGAACCGAGGTCGTCGAGGACGGCGCTGAGGCCGGTGCCATGGAAGACCTGCCAGAGGCGGTTCATCACCGTGCGCGCGGTGATCGGGTTGTCCTTGGACACGATCCACT
>JBEDDU010000133.1:0-5793 GCA_041176065.1 Verrucomicrobiota bacterium
CTCGTCGCCGAGGAACTCGCGGAGGTATTCCCGGACGTGGGGCACCGAGGTGCTTTTCGGCGAACCGAGGTTGAGGAGCAGGATGCCTTTGGGAGCCATGGTCACAGGAGGAAGGGATAACGGGGGGATGTCAATTTAGCGACAAGGTGTTGGCGGTTAGCGGTTGGCGGTTGGGCCACGAAGAGGCCTGAGTTGAGGGCTTAGTTGAGGGCTGAGTTGATGGCTGAATCGATGACAGAGGGCAGAGGACTGCCACTCGCCTTGTGGGTAGGGCGGGTTCTCCGAACCCGCCGTCGGGCGGACGGACACTCTTATCTCCCTTGGCGAACGGACGGCTCGGAGAGCCGTCCCTACCTAGTCGGCCGGCCCAATCATCCGGTCTCAGGTTTCCTTTTGAAGCATTGTCTTTACCATCCGCCAAACGCCGACCGCTTCAACCTACTCTCAGAACAACTTCGCAATCGGTACTCCCCCGTCGGTCACGGGGACCGGGCGGGAACCGGCCATGAGGTCGCGCGAGGTGTCGACGTTCAGGGCGGCGAGGATCGTGGCGTGGAAGTCCGGGATGCTGACAGGGTTTTCCACGACCTTCTTGGAAAGGTCATCGGTCGTGCCGTAGGCGCCGCAGTGCTTAAGGCCGCCGCCGGCGAGGATCATCGAGAAAGCGGTGCCCTGGTGGCCACGTCCGCCCTTGCCGTCGAATTCCGGCGGACGGCCGAACTCGGTGCCGATGACGACGAGCGTCTTGTCGAGCATGCCGGTGCGCTTGAGGTCTTCGATGAGGCCCGCGAGGGCGTGGTCGAGCTCGCGGATGAGCACGTGCTGGTTGTCGATGCCTTCGTTATGCACGTCCCATCCGGAGCCGTTGATGAAGTTCAGGTTGTGCGAGACTTCGACGAAGCGGACGCCGCCCTGGACGAGGCGACGGGCGAGCAGGCAGCGCTGGCCGAACTCGCCGCCGTAGGAAGCGCGCACGGCGGGCGACTCCTGCTTGAGGTCGAAGTGGCGCATGAACGACGGGCCCGCCAGGCGGAAGGCCTCCTGCTGCGCGGCGGCGTATTCTTCGACGGCCGAACCGCCCGGGGCGCGTTCGCCGAGGGCTTCCAGCAGCGCGAGGCGGGCGTCCTTACGTTCGGACGACACTTCGCCCGGGGTGGTGAAGCCGTTCGGGCCGGTCTCGGTGTCGACGAGGTAGATGTAGCCGTCCTTGATGCCCAGGAAGCCCGGGCCACGGCTCACGTTCGGGTAACCGATGAGCATGTAGGCCGGGACGGACGGGTCGGCGGCGCCGCGACGATGCGCGACGATCGAGCCGATGGAAGGGTAGACGGCGTTGCCGCTGATCATGCGGCCGGTGTGCACGAGGTTCGTGGCGAACGCATGCTCGTCGATGACCTTGTGGTTCACCGAGCGGACCGCGGTGACGTGCTCCATCAGCTTGGCCGTGCGCGGCAGGTGTTCGCAGAGGCGCACGCCGGGGACGGACGTCTCGATGGACGGGTAGAGCGAACCGGGCTTCTTCTTCGTGGCCTTGTTGTCGCCGAGGGCCTTCGGGTCGAACGTGTCGGCCTGGCCCATGCCGCCGCCGAGCCAGATGAAGATGCAGTGCTCGGCCTTGCCTTTGGGGCCGGCGACGCCGGAGTTGGCGAAGAGCGGCGAGGCGGCGAACGGCGCGAGGCCGAGGGCGGTGACGAAGGAGCGGCGGTCCATGGGATCAGTAGTAAAGGAATTCGGGAGAATTGACGAGCGCCCAGACCACATCTTCGGCGCGGCGTCGCCAGTCGTCCGTCAGCTGGGGGGTGGCCGGGTCGCCCTTGCGGGCCGCGGCCTCCTGCTGCATGCGCACGGTGGTGGCCATGTCGTTGAGGTGATTGGACCAGGAGACGTAATACTCGGGCCGGCGAGGTCCGGCGGGCCGGGGGAGGGCGAGGTTGATCATGCGTCCGTTCTCGGTGGTGAAACCGTTGCTCACGCATCGTCCCTCGAAGCCCGGGGAGAGGTAGGCGACGTATTTGGCCTTCTCGGCATCGGTCGGTCGACGAGTGAGCAGACGCAGGAAGAGGGCGTCGACGAGCTCGTCCGTGCTCCGGGCCTTGAAGGCAAGGGAGGTCACGCCGTGGTCTTCGCTCAGGCGCGTGATCCAAGTGCCCATGGTGCCGTTGCTCAGGATCGCGGGCTGCAGGGAGTTCGCGGAGCTTTCGCGTTCGGTCACCGGATCGGGACGGCTCGCGCGCCAGCCGAAGGCGGCCATGACGTCACAGACGGCCTGGATCCGGGGCAGGGCGAGCGCGGGTCGGTCGCGTTCGTTGGAGGTCGAGGTGAGCATCCAGGCGCGGCGTGGCTGGCCGAGCGTGACGGAGTTCGCCTGTTCGCGGATGCTGTCGATGTCGAGGCTGGCTTCCTCGGTGCGGAAGGGTTTGCCGGTCGCCGCGAACATCGAGTCCACGACCTGCTCGGCGGAGAGGCGACGCGGGGCCGGGGCGACGTAGAGCGGGTTGGTCAGCTTCTGGGTGAGGTCCGTCGCCCGCTGGTACGCGTGCGAATTCAGGATCAGGCGGCGGAGGTGGTCGGCGTCATAGCCGCTGCGCACGAGCTCGCGGCCGAGCCAGCGGAGCAGTTCGGGATGGGAGTGCTTGGAGCGTTCCCAGTCCCAGGGCTGTTCGACGAGGCCGCGGCCCATCAGGCGGGCCCAGATGCGGTTGGCCATCACCTGCGCGAAGCGCTCGTTCTGCGGCGCGGTGATCAGCGTGGCGAGACGGTCGCGCGGGTCCTTGGGGTCGAGCGCGAGGTCGTCGGCGATGCTCTCCTGGGAGAATTCCGGGAACGGCCAGTGCGGTTCGACGGAAGCGCCGGGCTCGAGGGTGACCTCGATGAGCGGCTTGCGGCCGCCTTCGCGGAGCTTGGCCATCGAGACGCTGCTGGTGGCCGGGACCTTGACGGCCTTGGTCTCGAGGAGCGCGGCGAGGGCGAAGACCTGCTCCTGCTTCGACGTGTGGGCGGGCGCGTCGTGGCAACGCGCGCACTTGGTCTCCACGCCGAGGAAGGCGGTCGTGACGATGGTGGCCTTGGCGGCCATCGGGACGTCGTTCTGCGAGGCGATGCCGAAGCCGGCCGGACCGCCGGCGGCGGAGCTGCCCTTGAGGCGCAGGAGTTCGGTGACCATCAGGTCGAGCGGCTTGCGGTCGATGAGCGATTCGTAGATCCACCAGCGGAACGGACCGGAATTGTTCAGCGTCGGGTTGAGGATGTTCGGGTTCTCGGCGAGCACGTCCTGCCAGTAGCCCATCTGGTGGTCGGCGGCGCGCGGGTCGGCGAGGAGGCGATCGATCGCCTTGGCGCGCTTGTCGGGCGAGGCGTCGGCGGCGAACGCGGCGATCTCGTCGGGCGAGGGCGGTACGCCGACGGTGTCGAGCGTCACGCGACGGAGGAAGGCGAGGTCGTCGGTCAGCGGCGTCAGGCGCGTGGAGAGGGGGCGGTATTCCGGCCAGGCCGCGCCTTCCTTGATCCACTGTTCGATGAGCGCGATGTCCGCGGCGCCGAGGCGATGGCCTTTGGGTGGCATCATCTCGTCGGGGTCTTCGGAACGGATGCGCGTGAGCAGGGAGCTCTTGGCGGGATCGCCGGGCACGATGGCGGCGCCGTCGCTCTTGCCGCCCTTGAGGGCGCCGGCGAGGGTGTCGAGGTGCAGTCCGCCCTTGGGCTTGCCGCCTTGGTGGCACTCGAGGCAGCTCGCCTCGAGGATGGGCTGGATCTTGGCGTAGAATTCGACGCCGCCCGTCTTCACGGCCTTCACCTGGCCTTGATAGGCGACGATCTTCTCGGCGAGGAAGTGGTCGATGGGGTTGTTCGCCGGGAAGCCGGCGGCCAATGCGGGCACCTCGGTTTCGGGAGTCGCGGCGAGCCACTGGTTCGCGGCCTCACGACGCTTCTGCCAGTATTCGCCTTGGCGAGCGCGTGCGGCGGCACGGGCGGCGGCGTCGATCTTGCTGAGGCGAACTTCCTCCTGCGAAGCATAGAATTCCCAGAGGCCGTCGTTGTAGGGCAGCCTGTCATCGGAAGGCGACAGCAGCTGCCAATCGGTGCGGCCGGCAAGCGAGATCGCGGCGACGGTCTCGCCGAGTTCCGGGCGGCGGCGACTGAGCACGCCGTTCTTGTTGCTGATGACGAACCCGACGACGGATTCGAGGATCACGCGGTGTTCGCCGCCCTTGGATTCGAATTCGACCCAGGCGTCACGGTTGCCCGGAGGGGCGAAGCGGAAGTCGCCGCCGAGGTCGAGGTACTTGTCCTGCTCCTTGACCGGCTTGTTGTCGGTGCCGGGCGGAGGGAAGGGCGTCTGGAGCTGTAGCTTGCCGTCGATGAAGAGCGCGGAAGCGCCGCGTCCGCGGAGCAGCAGGCGATGCTTGCCGGCGGGGAGCTTCACGACGCCGAGCGCACGGAGCAGGTAAGGATGGCCGCGTTCGGCGCGCACGCCGGTGTCGACGTATTTCTCGGGCACGCGTGCGAAGCCGAAGGCCGGCGCGGCGTAGCTATCGGTGGCCACCGGCGCCTTCTCCGGCCAGACGTTGGCGGTCGGCTTCCAGTCTTCGCAGAGTTCGACGCGTACCTGTCCGTTCGTGACGGTGGTCCAGTCGACCTTCGGGGCCTTGCGGACGACTTCCGGCGCCTTCGGGGCTTTCACGCCGCTGGCGCTGTCGTTGCCGGCGTTCGGGCTCGGGCCCACCTGGGCGATCTCCGTCTTGGCGACCGGAGGCAGGGTGGTGGCGAAGCGATTCGCGATCTCCTGGGAGGGTACGAGCGACCGATGTAGGCGGATCTCGTCGATCGCGCCGCGGAAGCTGCTATTGGGCAGGCCGCCCTGCGAGGAGCCGATCCAGACGGGCGCATCGTCGACGATCGGACCCTCGGTGGTCGCGCCGTCCATGTCCCACGAACCCTTGATCTCCTTGCCGTCGATCCAGCCGCGGATGCTGTCGGGTTTGCCGAACTCGTAGCGGATCGCGACGTGATGCCAGCGTCCGTCGTTGGGGAAGCCGGTCGGAGTCGTCCACCGGTGCCACTTCACGCCCTTGTCGGCGGGCGAGGCGAAGAGGAAGTTGAGGCAGGCGGTGTCGTAGAGGACGCGCAGACGCATGGCCCAGTTCTGGTTGCTGGGGTTGGCGGCCTTGGGGTTCGTGCGGCCCTTGCCGATGATCGTCGCGTTCTCTCCTTTGCGCAGGCCTTCGGGACGCACCCAGGCCTCGAGCGTGAGGGCGTCGCCATTCTTGAAATCAAAGAGGCTGCCCGCGCCGGGATCGTTGATCTCGAGGCGCGCGCCTTGTCCGTCGAACTTCGCCGCGATGTTCCGGGTGTCGAAACGGGGATAGTCCGGACGACGCGGACCGGCCTGCCTGAGCGCGACGCCGCCGACGGCGCCGGCGCCTTCCGGGAGGGAGCCGTCGAAGGTCCAGACGGGCTGGGTTTCGGCGACGGCGAGGCTCGTCAGGGCGAGGATAATAGGCAGAAGGCGATACATCTGATATCGGAGACAGGGGAGGGCGGAGAGCAGTTCCGCCTTACGGCTCAGAATCTGCCAGCCCTCGCTCCGCGGGTCAATCGTCCCGCAGTTTCTTTTAGGTCGGGATTCCTATCTGATTCCTCTCGGGATTGCCTGAGGCTGGCCGGAGAGCCTAGGGTCAGGCATTCCTTCGACCGCCCGTCGCCTCGCCGGGTTCACCGACTCCGTCATCCGCGGCATGACCCGCCTGCAATCCGGGCGATAAGGTGATCGTCTTCTCGCCGTTCTACGAGAAC
>JBEDDU010000134.1:0-4067 GCA_041176065.1 Verrucomicrobiota bacterium
GCTCCTTTTTTATCATCAGGCGCAGCGCTTCGGCCGGAGATTCGTCGGATTCCGCGATCTGCTTCATCTGCTGCACCATCGCGAAGCTGGACTTGCGGGCGGGCTTGTAGGCGGGCGCGGAAGGTTCGGCCACATCGTCGCGCTGCGAGTAGGCCGGCGGCATGCGGGAATGAAGCCTGCTGCGCTCGGAGCGCAGGGCCGCGGTCGCGGCTTCGTCGTCGCTGGAGCGCGTGCGGAAGAAGAGCTTTTCCGCCTCGGTGGGCGTGGCTAATTCGTCGATCAGCTTATTCAGGGCGCTGAGCTCCTGGTTCTGCAGGAGCAGGGTGCGGATGCGGTCGAGGTCCCAGCCGCGTTCGGCCAGCAGGCGGGCGAGCAGGAGTTGGCGAACCTGCAGCGGGCCGAAGAGACGCTGACGTCCGTCGTCGGGGGCTTTCTCCGGGCGGCTCAGCAACTTCTGATAGGCGTAGAAGCGGACCAGGCGCTCTGACGAACGATGGCGTTCGCCGAAGCCAAGTTCGGCCAGCTTTTCAGACACGAAGGTGGCGAGTTCCTCGGCGGTGCCTTGGAAGTCCCGGTCGTTGAGTTGGGCGGATATTTTAAGCATGGCGGACGGATGGAGACATTCTGGTGTCAGTATCATAAAGTTGGCAATTCCATAGTATTACGAACCACTGTCAGGAAATCCGTCAAAGCAGCAGGCCGTCCGGTATCGGACGGCCTGCGAGCCGGTTTCCCTGGAGGGAGACTTAGGAGTTGTGGCTGTAACCTTCTTCGCCGTGGTCCGAGATGTCCAAGCCGCGGGCTTCTTCTTCTTCGGTGGGGCGGAGTCCGATGAGGGCCTTGACCAGGAAGGCGAGGATCGCGGTGGCGGTCAGGGAGAGCAGCAGGGTGACGAAGATCGCCTTGAACTGTTCGGTCAGCAGGGTCTTGCCGACGATGTCCTTGAGGTTCGTGTTCAGGTTGCCGTTCACCTCAGCCGTGGCGTAGATGCCGGTCAGGATGGCACCGAGGGTGCCGCCGACCGCGTGCACGCCGAAGGTGTCGAGCGCGTCGTCATAGCCGAGCTTGGACTTCATGTAGACCACGGCCAGGAAGGGAACCACACCGGCGAGGACGCCGATCAGGACCGCGGAGCTGGCGGTCACGAAACCGGCGGCCGGGGTCACCACGACGAGGCCGGCGACGGCGCCCGAGCAGAGACCGAGGATGCTGGCGTGCTTGCGGAGGATCCATTCGAGGGCGCCCCAGGTGAAGGCGGCGACGCCCGCGGCGAGGGTCGTGGTCATGAAGGCCTGGGCGGCGACGCCGTCGGAGGCGAGGGCCGAGCCGGCGTTGAAGCCGTACCAACCCACCCAGAGCATCCCGGTGCCGATGGCGCAGAGCACCATGCTGTGGGGCGTCATGGCCTTCTTGCCGAAGCCGAGACGGGGTCCGAGGATGATGCAGAGCAGGAGCGCCGACCAGCCGGAGGTCATGTGGACGACCGTGCCGCCGGCGAAGTCGATCGCCTTGATGGAAGCCTTGGCGTTCCACACGCCGTTCATCTCGCCGGTGATGCCCCAGATGTGGTGGGCCATCGGGAAGTAGACGAGGAACATCCAGCCGAGCATGAAGAGCATGACCGCGGAGAACTTCATGCGCTCGGCGATGGCGCCGACGATGAGGGCCGGGGTGATGATCGCGAACATCAGCTGGAACATCGAGAAGACGTTCTGGGAGATCCAATAGGCGTAGTCCGTGTTGGGCGCCGAGCCGACGCCGTTCAGGAAGAAGAATTCGCTGCCGCCGAAGATCCGGCCGAGGAAGGTGCCGTCGAAGTTCTTGCCGAACACCAAGGAGTAGCCCACGGCCCACCAGAGGATGGCTACCAGGCCGGCCAGTCCGAAGCACTGGGCGACCACGGACAAGACGTTCTTCGAGCGCACCAGGCCGCCGTAGAAGAGGAAGAGGCCGGGGAGCGTCATGAAGAGCACCAAGGCGGCGCAGACCATGATGAAGGCGTTATGGCCGGGACCCGCGGAAGCGGCGATCGGGCCGGCGGCGACTTTTTCGTCGGCGGCCTTGGGCGCCAGGTTGTTGACGTAGGCCTCCAGGTCCGCGACGCGCTGTTCGAGCGCGGGCGAGGCCGGAGCCGCCTTCGCCGGTTCGGCGGCCGGGGGCGTCTGGGCTCGGGCTTCGCCATGGAAGCCGGTCAGGAGAAGGAGGAGGAGGGCGATAAGGCGCATATCGTCGATTTTATAGCAACCCTCGTGCCAAGTCCTCGTCCAAAGAAAAAGGCCGCCCGAAGGCGGCCTTTGCCAGGATAAGCTCCTTTTCGGCTTACTTGCTCGAGCGCTGGAAGTCGGGGTAAGCCTCGTTGCCGTGCTCCGCGAGGTCGAGTCCGTTGGTTTCTTCTTCCGGCGAGACCCGCAGGCCCATGACCGCCTTGATGATCAGGAAGAGGACGTACGCGAACACGAAGGAGAACAGGCCCACGGCGCCGACGCCCTTGAGCTGGCTGATGAACTGGTCGAGCCCGGCCTTGGCGCCGAAGAGGCCTACGCAGAGGGTGCCCCAGACGCCGCACACCAGGTGGACCGAGAGCGCGCCGACCGGGTCGTCGAGCTTGAGCTTGTCGAAGAGCAGCACCGCGAGCACCACGATCACGCCGGACGAAAGGCCGATGATGATCGAGGAGTTCATGTTCATCTGGTCGGCGCCGGCGGTGATGCCCACCAGTCCGGCCAGGATGCCGTTCAGGACCATCGAGAGGTCGGGCTTCTTGAGGACGATCCAGGAGGTGACCATCGAGGCCACGGCGCCGGCGGCGGCCGCGATCGAAGTGGTGACCAAGGTCAGGGAGACGAGGCCCGGGTCGGCGGAAAGCACCGAGCCGCCGTTGAAGCCGAACCAGCCGAGCCACAGGAGGAAGACGCCGATCGTGGCCAAGGGCATGCTGTGTCCCGGGACGGGGACGACCTTGCCGTCGGCCCGGTAGCGGCCCAGGCGGGGTCCGAGGATGATCACGCCGGCCAGGGCGCCCCAGCCGCCGACGGAGTGCACGAGGGTCGAGCCCGCGAAGTCATAGAAGGGGGTGGCCATGGTGTTGAGCCAGCCGTTGCCCCACTTCCACATGCCGGTCATCGGGTAGCAGATCGCCACGAACACGGTCGAGAACACGAGGAAGCTCGAAAGCTTGATGCGTTCGGCCACGGCGCCCGAGACGATGGTCGCGGCCGTGGCGGCGAACATGGCCTGGAAGAGGAAGTCGGTCCAGTAGGTGTAACCGGCGTTATAGACGTCGGTCAGCGCGGCGACGTCATCCGTCACGGTGACCCCGAAGCCGGAGAAGCCGAACCACTTTCCGGCGAAGTCCGCTCCCGGGTACATCAGGTTGAAGCCCACGATGGCGTAGGTGAGGATGCCGATGCAGGGGATCAGGGTGTTCTTGAAGAGGATGTTCACGGTGTTCTTCGAACGCGTCAGGCCGGTCTCCAAGGTCGCGAAGCCCAGGTGCATGATGAAGACCAGTCCGGCCGCCAGCATCATCCAGGTGTTGTTGACCGTGAAGGTCGCGTAACCGGAGGACTCCTTGAAGGCCGCGGTGTCTTTATACTTGGGCGCCGCCGGAGCGGCGGCTGGCTTGACCTCCGCCGCGGCGGCGGGCGGAGCGGCCGGAGCCGGGGCGTTCTGCGCCGGCGACAGGTAAGGCACTGCCGCCAGGGCGAGGATGGTGAGAGTTCGTAGCAGGGATTTCATGGCGAAGACGCTTTCGCAACCCCCGTGCCAACCCTGCCGATCGTCTTTTTCGTCCCGAATGTGCTTATTTTAGCACGCAGCGCCCTCCGGCCGTTGCTCTTTTCCGAGCACGACTCCGTCGGATGGCGACGAAAACGGCTTAATTCGCGTTGTAGCCTTCTTCGCCGTGGTCGGCGATGTCCAGACCCTGTGCTTCGGCTTCTTCCGAAGGACGCAGTCCGATGGTCGCGCCGACGACCTTGGCGATCACCCAGGTCAGCGCGAGCGAGAGCAAGATGCAGAGCAGCATGGCCGTCAGCTGGCCTTGGAGCAGGCCCTTGGCGACGAGC
>JBEDDU010000135.1:0-3767 GCA_041176065.1 Verrucomicrobiota bacterium
TTCCTCACCGGCTCCAACGGCGAGTATGTCTTCCGCACCATCAAGCCCGTGCCTTACAAGCCGCGCACCCCGCACATCCACCTTGCCGTGAAGATCAAGGGCAAGAAAGAGCTCATCACCCAGTGCTATATCAAGGGCCACGAACTCAACGCGAACGACATGGTTTACAAAGGCATCAAGGACGCGAAGCAGCGCGAGAGCGTCACGCTCGATTTCAATCCGCTCAAAGGATCCAAGGCCGGCGAGCTCTCCGCGCGTTGGGATGTCGTGCTTGGGTTTACGCCGGAAGGGTGAGGTAGGGCGGGCTCTCCGAGCCCGCCGTTGACCCGATAGGCGTACGAATCTCATTCGACGAAGGACGGCTCGGAGAGCCGTCCCTACCTAAGCCATGAACAGCGAACTCAAAGGGAAACCGGAGACCGGATGATTGGCTGGGGACACATTTTCAGGTCTCGGGTCTCGGCCCTCAGGTCCCTGGTTCGGGTCGTCAGGTGCGGGCGTCAGACCCGGGACCAGTACTCGAACCTGAACAGCCGAACCTGATGCCCGATGGCCGAGACCTGAGACCCGAAATAGTTCCGCAGCATCCTTCCCGGTTTCCGGTCTCCCCTTGAGTTTCATTATTTCGCCTAGGCACAAAAAAGCCCCCGGTTTTCCGGGGGCTTGATCATCACGCTGTAAGCGAACCTTACTTCGCGCGGGCTTTGACGAAATCGATGTTATGCTTCACCTGCGGGACGCTGTTGTCCCAGTCGGCTTCGTGTTCGACGGAGATATGGCCGTCGAACTTCTGGCGGATGAGTTCCTTGAGGCAGCCGTCGACGTCGACGACGCCCTTGCCGGCGACGACGACGGTGGCCTTGTGGCCGAAGTCGGACTTGTCCTTGAGGTGCACGCTGACGATGCGGCCTTCGAGGACCTTGATCGCCCAGACGGAGCTCAGGTTCGAAGTGGCCCAGTGGCCGATGTCGGCGCAGGCGCCGATGCGGGCGTCGCGGCTTTCGACGACGCCGAGGATGTAGAGGGGATCCCAGACCTTGTACTTCGGGTCGATCTTGCCGTCCTTGGTGAGGCGGGTGCCGTGCTCATGGAAGGCGACCTTGATGTCGAACTCCTTGGCGGCGGATTCCCAGTGGGCGACCTGTTCGGTGGATTCGGTGCAGACGGCGTAGAGGCCCATCTTCTTGGCGAAGGACATGATGGCGTAGACCTCTTCCTTGTTCTTCGCGCCGACGACGCCGTAGTTCACGGCGCGGACGCCCTGGCGGTCCAGCTCGGCCTTGATCTCGGCCATGGTGGCGTCGGACATCGAGTGGTGGGTCTTTTCCTTCGAGCCCGGCTTCACGGCCTGTCCGGGGAAGAGCTCGATGACGTTGCCGCCGGCTTCCTTGGTCTTGGCGATGGCCTCGAAGAAGGAGAACTGCTTGAAGGTGTAGGCTTGGGCCCCGACGAACCAACCGTTCTGGCGGTAGGATTCCGGGATCGGGTCGGCGCTGACGCAGGCGGCGGCGGCGAGGGCGAGGAGGGTGAGGAGACGCATGGGTGTGGGGTGTAAGGACAGAGAAAGGCACCTACGGTTCCCTAGGTCAAGAACCCCTCCGCCCAAGGATGGCGGAAACGCCGTCTTTTAGGTGTCCTCGCGCATGTTTTTGACCGAACTATGGGCCGCCGCCCGGGAGTGGTGGCGCGGACGGACGCCGCCGACCGATCTCGGCGCCTGGGGTGAGCGTCGCGCCGAGGAGTACTATCGCCGGCAGGGCGGTCGCTGCCTCGCCGTCAACTGGCGTCACGGGCGCGACGAACTCGACCTCGTCGTCCTCGAAGGCGAGGTGCTCGTCTTCGTCGAAGTCAAGACCCGCCACGCCGAAGAGGGCGGGGAAGGGTATTGGGCGGTGAATCGGAGGAAAAAGAGGGCTTTGCGGCGGGCCGCGGGCGCCTGGATCCGCCAGGTCGGGGGCGCGTGTCATACGCGCTTCGACGTCGTGGAAGTTCTGGTTTGCAAGAAAGGCACCGTCCGCCTCCTTCAACACCGTGGCGAAGTCCTCTTCGGGCGTCGCCGCTTCTAGACTCCGATGTCCGACACCGACCGTCATCCGTTCCTTTCCGGCCTGAGCAAGCACCGCGGCGCGCAGCCTACGTGCGTGGTCATCTTCGGCGCCTCCGGCGACCTGGCCGCCCGCAAGCTCCTGCCGGCGCTCTACAACCTGGCCGTCGACAGCCTCCTCCCGGCCGACTTCCACCTGATCGGCTTCGGACGTAAGCCCGTGCCGGACGCCGAGTTCCGCACCCAGGCCGCCGCCGACATCAAGAAGTTCTCCCGCCGCGAGTTCCGCCCCGACATCTGGCAGCGCGTCGAGGACAACACCTCCTACCAGGCCGGCGGTTACGACGACCCTAAGGCCTACGCCGCCCTGAAGGAGCAGATCGCCGCCGCCGAGAAGCGCGCCGGCCGCCCCCTGCAGCTGGTCTTCTACGTCTCGACCCCGCCCACGGTCTTCGAGGCCATCCTTGAGAACCTCGGCCAGTCCGGCCTCGCCGGCCGCGGCATCGGCACCGAGCTCGAGAGCAAGGTCATCATCGAGAAGCCGTTCGGCAAGGACCTCGCCTCCGCCGTCCACCTCAACGCCGTCGCCGCCCGCAACTTCCGCGAGTCGCAGATCTTCCGCATCGACCACTACCTCGGCAAGGAGACCGTCCAGGATCTCCTCGTCCTGCGTTTCGCCAACCCGATCTTCGAGCCGCTCTGGAACCGCCGCCACGTCGACCACGTCCAGATCACCGTCGCCGAAGAACTCGGCGTCGGCACCCGCGGCGGTTACTACGACGGCAGCGGCGCCACGCGCGACATGCTGCAGAACCACACGATGCAGCTCCTCGCGCTCGTCGCGATGGAACAGCCGCGCTCCCTCTCCGCCGAGCACATCCGCGACGAGAAGGTGAAGCTCCTCGAAGCCATCCAGCCCCTGCGCCTCGGCGCCGGCGGCGACGCCGTCCGCGCCCAATACTCCGAAGGCCTCTCCGGCGGCGAGAAGGTCCCCGGTTACCTCGGCGAGAAGGACATCCCGCAGGACTCCGCCACCGAGACCTTCTGCGCTCTGCGCTTCTCGGTCGAGAACAGCCGCTGGTCCGGCGTGCCGTTCTACATGCGCTCCGGCAAGCGCCTCGCCCGCCGCGTCTCCGAGATCGCCATCCAGTTCAAGCAGCCTGAGTCCGGCCTGTTCGCCGGCGACGCCCGTTACGACATCGCCCCGAACCGCCTCGTCATCCAGATCCAGCCCGACGAAGGCACGACGCTCGTCCTCAACTCCAAGGTGCCCGGCCTCGAGCCGCGCACGCAGCCGGTCCGCCTGAGCTTCCGCTACGCCACCACCTACGGTTCCAACACGCCCGAAGCCTATGAGCGCCTGATCCTCGACGGCATCGTCGGCGACCGCACGCTCTTCATCCGCGGCGACGAGACCGAGGCTTCCTGGCGCCTGTTCACGCCGCTCCTCCAGAGCTGGCAGAAGCAGGGCCGCGAGGGCATGGAGACCTATGCCGCCGGTTCCTGGGGCCCCGCGGGCGGCGACGCCCTCCTGGCGGCGCACGGACACGCCTGGCGCAACGCCGGCCGCTGATCATGGCCCACCCGCTGATCGACGCGCTGCCGGGCTTCCCGGCCAAGATCTCCGCCGTCCTGCCGTCGCTCGACAAGGCATGGGCCGACGAAGGCGAGGACGCCGCGCGCGCCTCGCAGATGAACCTCGTGCTGATGTTAGGCGCTGGCG